>JBIOVC010000548.1:0-7171 GCA_044867545.1 Hyphomicrobiaceae bacterium
TCGACGCCGAGGTGAAGAAGGCGGCAAGGCGCGTCGAGAGGGATCGGTCATCCAGGCCCGGAGAGAAGGGCGGCACGCTGTTGCCGACCGCGGAGACGACGGCGCCGCCGGAGCCGGTCGAGCCGGAGCCCGCGCAGCCCGAGGAGCCGGTCGAGACGGCGGCCGAGGAGGAGGCCCGCGTGCTCGCCAGGCTGCAGGGCCTGTCCGGAGACGCGGACGAGAAAGACGAGAAAGACGAGAAAGAGGACTGAGCCCGCACGGTACCCGAGGGGATGGCGCGTCCCATGAAACTCTACAGCTCCCAGATTGCGCCCAACCCAAGACGGGTTCGCGTCTTTCTCGCCGAGAAGGGCATCAGCGTGCCGATCGTCGAGATCGACATGCGGGCCGGTGAGCAATTGCAGTCCGCCTTCCGCCAGATCAACCCCGAAGGCACGATCCCGGTGCTCGAGCTCGACAACGGCGTGCGCATCGATGATGCGTTTGCGATCTGCGTCTACTTCGAAGCGCTGCAGCCGGAACCCTCGCTGATCGGCCGGACCCCCGAGGAGAAGGGCGTGATCCTGTCCTGGCAGCGGCGCATCGAGCGCGAGGGCCTCTATGCCGTGATGGAGGGCCTGCGCAACTTCGCGCGCAGCTTCAAGGGCCGGGCGCTGACGGGTGCGGACTCCTATGAGCAGATTCCGGCGCTCGCCGAGCGCGGCCGGACCCGAGTGCAGAGGTTGCTCGAGCTCGTGGAGAGACGGCTCGCCGACCGCGAATGGATCGCGGGCGACCGCTACACGATCGCCGACATTACGATGATGGTGACGGTCGACTTCGCCAGGCTGATCAAGGTCGAGAGCCCGCCGGAAGCGACCAATCTCGCCCGCTGGTTCAAGACCGTTTCCGCGCGCCCCAGCGCCACGGCGTAAACGCGCTCGCCCAGCCGGGGGACTTCTTCTCGCCGGCTGCATCCCCGCCGGCCATGCCGCGGCCTTTGAGCACCGTGCCGATCTCGTCGAGGATGACGGGGTCGTCGATGGTCGCCGGCAGCTTCCAGGGCGCGCCGTCGGCGATCTGCCGCATAGTGCCGCGCAGGATCTTGCCGGAGCGGGTTTTCGGCAGGCGCTTCACGGTCATGACGTTCTTCAGCGCCGCCACCGGGCCTATCCCATCGCGTACGAGCTTCACGACCTCGGTCTCGATCTCCTTGGGCGGCCGGTTGACGCCGGCGTTCAGCACGATGAACGCGGCCGGAAGCTGACCTTTGAGCTGATCGGCAACACCGATCACGGCGCACTCGGCGACGTTCGGGTGGCGGGCGATCACTTCCTCCATCTGCCCCGTCGACAGCCGATGGCCGGCGACGTTGATGACGTCGTCGGTGCGCGTCATCACGAACACGTAGCTGTCGGCGTCGCGGTAGCCGGCATCAAAGGTGGTGTAGTAGCCCGGGAACTCGGAGATGTAGCTCTTGCGAAAGCGAGCGTCGTCGTTCCACAGCGTCGGCAGGCAGGCGGGAGGCAGCGGCAGCTTGACCGCCAGCGTACCGGTCTCGCCCGGCGCCACCGGCTCCGCTCGCTCGTTCAGCACCTGCAGGTCGTAGCCCGGCATCGGCACCGTCGCCGAGCCGTGCTTGACCGGCAACGCGCCGAGTCCGACGGGATTGCCGCAGATCGCCCAGCCGGTCTCGGTCTGCCACCAGTGATCGATGACCGGCACCCTGAGCTTCGCCTCCGCCCACTTGATGGTCTCGGGATCGGCGCGTTCGCCGGCGAGAAACAGCGTCCGGAAGCCGGAGAGATCGTAGTTGCCGATCAGTGCGCCCTGCGGGTCCTCCTTCTTGATGGCGCGGAAGGCGGTCGGCGCGGTGAACATCGCCGCAACCTTGTGCTCGGCGATCACGCGCCAGAAGGCGCCGGCGTCGGGCGTGCCGACCGGCTTGCCCTCGTAGAGAATGCTGGTGCAGCCGTGGAGCAGCGGCGCGTAGACGATGTAGGAGTGGCCCACCACCCAGCCGACGTCGGAAGCCGCCCAGTACACCTCGCCGGGCTCGACCCCGTAAAGGTTCCGCATCGACCACAGAAGCGCCACCATGTGGCCGCCGTTGTCGCGCACGACGCCCTTCGGCTGTCCGGTGGTGCCCGAGGTATAGAGAATGTAGAGCGGGTCGGTTGCGGCCACCGGCACGCAGGCAGCCATGCGCCCAGCCGCCTTGGCCTCGGCGACCAGCGTTGCCCAGTCGTGATCGCGCCCGGCCGTCATCGCGGCCTGCGCCATCGGGCGCTGCAGGATGATGCAGTGGGCAGGCTTGTGCGCCGAGAGCTCGATCGCCTTGTCGAGCAGCGGCTTGTAGGCGATGACGCCCGCCGGCTCGACGCCGCACGAGGCCGAGACGATCAGCACGGGACGCGCGTCGTTGATGCGGGTGGCAAGCTCGGGCGCGGCAAATCCGCCGAATACGACGGAGTGGATCGCGCCGATCCTGGCGCAGGCCAACATGGCGATCACCGCCTCGGGCACCATCGGCATGTAGATGATGACGCGGTCGCCGCGCTTAGCACCGAGATCCTGCAGCACGCCGGCGAAGGTTGCGACCTCGTCGGTCAGCTCGGCATAGGTGAAGGCGCGCTGCGTCTTCGTCACCGGGCTGTCGTAGATCAGCGCCCGCTGGTTGCCGCGACCCCGCTCGACGTGCCGGTCGAGGCAGTTGTAGGCGGTGTTGCACTCGGCGCCGACGAACCAGCGGCCGTACTCGCCCATGCCGGGGTCGAACACCTTGTCCCAGGGGCGATACCAGTCGATGTCCCTGGCAGCCGCGGCCCAGAACGCCTCCGGATCGCGCTTCCAGCTCGCGTAGACCTCATGATAGCGGCTCATGCGATGCCTCCCGGTCCGACCGCTGGCGGACTTGTCGTTGCGGCGATTGTGATCCCGCGCGGCCCTCGATGTCTACGGGCAACGCTTAAGACCTTCGCCTGACCGCGAGATGGGCTAGACGATCGCCGGACGTCTGGCGGGGTCGAAGAAGCGGAAGCCGGCCGGCGCATAGGGCGAGCCGGGGAGCGGATCATTGCCGGCGAAGCGGACGAGGCGCTCGAGTTGCTCGGCGGCGGCTGCGGGCGCCAACCCCTTGCCCAGGATCATGTCGAGCAGGATGAACTCGAGCAGCGCGCTCTCGGCCCAGTCGACGCTAGTCGTGTAGCCCGACACCGCAAAGCGCGCGCCGTCGAGCGCCAGTGTGCGGTCGAGGCCGACGAGGCACGAGGAGAAGTGCAGGAGCCTCAGGCTCTCGGCCCTGGCCAGTCCCTCGATGATGCGGCGGGTATCGATGATCCGGCCTTGCACGTGCAGGCCGTCCTCCTTGCCGTGGCCGGCGATAACGAGCACCACCGGCTCGGCGATGTAGGCGAGCTCCTGGCACCACTGCAGCAGGCCCGCCTCGTCCTGGAAAAAGCGCTGGCGCACGCGGACGTGGGGCAGGCGCGCGAACAGCTCACGCAGCATGTCGCCGAACGCGAACTCCGAATCCTCGAGCGTCGGCTGCCAGTAGGATTCGAACACGACCAGCCAGACGAGCCCGGGCTCCGGCCACACACGGTGGCCCTGCCAGTCGCGCCAGTCCTGACCCTCGGCGCGCCACTTGCCGCCGAAGGCCGCCTGGCTCTGGTCGAGCTCGAACCAGCCCTCGCCGCGGGCGGCAGGCTCGACGTAGCGGAATGCGAAGCGGTCCTGCTCCATGCGGCCCTCGATCGTTGCGGGGCCGGCGCCGCCGCCGTAGGTGCCGTGGATGCGGCCGTCCTCGTGAACCAGCCGCATGCGGCCAAAGGAGGTCTCCCAGAGGCCGTCGAACCCGCGCTCGCCAGCCCAAGGGCGCGCATGCGGCGCACCGTCCGCCAGGTACTCGCCGGAGAACCGGCCGTAGCGCTCGAGCCGGAAGGAGCCGGTGCCCTTCTCCGAAGGCTCCTCGTAGTGGAAGCGCAGCGTGTCGTTCTCGACGGTGCCCCGGACCGTGCAGCCGGTGCCGTCGCGCCCGTAGGTGCCATGAACGGCGGCGCCGTCCTGCTCGAGGAGCATCAGGCCGAAGGTCGTGAGCCAGCGGCCGGCAAAACTCGTCATGGGCTGTTCCTCTCGCGAGCGCCGGAAAATCCCGAACGGCATCCTGCCCTCCCGCCAATGCGCGCGTCACCGGCGCCCTGGACCCTGTCGCCGCATCTGTGTATCAAGCGGCGGCCGCGATGCAACGGCCCAGCTGGGGAGTTACAAGCCCGGCGGAACGGAACAGGATCATGGGCTTCAAGTGCGGAATCGTGGGGCTGCCCAACGTCGGCAAGTCCACGCTGTTTAACGCGCTGACGGAGACGGCAGCGGCGGCTGCCGCCAACTATCCTTTCTGCACCATCGAGCCCAACGTCGGCGAGGTGCCGGTGCCGGATCCGAGGCTCGAAGCTCTGGCGCGGATCGCGAAGTCCGGCAAGATCACGCCGACGCGGCTCACCTTCGTCGACATCGCGGGGCTGGTGCGTGGCGCTTCCAAGGGCGAGGGGCTCGGCAACCAGTTCCTCGCCCACATCCGCGAGGTGGATGCCATCGCCTATGTGCTCCGCTGCTTCGATGATCCCGACGTCGTGCATGTCGGCGGCCGCGTCGATCCGCTCGCCGATGCGGAAGTTGTCGAGACGGAGCTGATGCTCGCGGACCTCGAGAGCCTGGAGCGGCGCATCGATCCGCTCGAGAAGCGCGTCCGCGGCGGCGACAAGGAGGCGATGAAGGTGCTCGAGCTGGTGCGGACCGCCCTCGACTTCCTGCGCGAAGGCAAGCCCGCCCGCCTCGCCTGGGTGGCGGACGAGGACAAGGCGGCGTTCCGGGCGCTGAACCTGCTCACGTCGAAGCGCGTGCTCTACGTGTGCAACGTCGATGAGGCATCGGCGGCGACTGGCAACCAATATTCCGCCCGGGTCGCCGAGCAGGTGGCGCAGCAGGCGAAAGAGCATGGGCCGCCGCCGAGCCACGCCACCGGCGCACCGGGCGCCTGGCCGAAGCCGCCGGCCGTGGTCGTGATCTCGGCCAAGATCGAAGCCGAGCTAGCCCAGCTTTCGCCTGAGGAGCGGCGCGAATACCTCGCCGCCCTCGGGCTCGCCGAGCCAGGGCTCAACCGCGTGATCCGCGAAGGGTACGGCCTGCTCGACCTCATCACCTTCTTCACCGTCGGCCCGAAGGAAGCCCATGCCTGGACGGTGGAGAAGGGCACCAAGGCGCCGAAGGCCGCAGGCGCGATCCATACCGACTTCGAGAAGGGCTTCATCCGCGCCGAGACCATCGCCTACGAGGACTACGTCGCATGCCGCGGAGAGACCGGCGCCAAGGAAGCCGGCAAGATGCGGCTGGAAGGCAAGGACTACATCGTCCGCGACGGTGACGTGATGCTGTTCCGGTTTGCAAACTAGCGTGATGGTGAGCGTGTCGAGGTCCGAAATGCAGCAGAGAACCAGCGCCAAAGGCTACGGCTACGAGGACCTGGACGTCGGACGGCCGATCTCGTTCGGGCGCATCGCGGTCACGGCCGAGGAGATCATAGAATTCGCACACGCGTTCGACCCGCAGCCCTTCCATCTCTCCGAGGAAGGCGCCAAGGGCTCGATGGTCGGGCGGCTCTGCGCATCGGGCTTTCACTCCTGCGCATTGCTGATGCGGATGGTAGCGGCCGAGCTCAACGCGGGCGGCGGATCGCTCGGCTCGCCGGGGCTCGAGGAGGTGCGCTGGATGAAGCCGGTGTTCCCGGGCGACGTGCTCTCGGGCCGCGTCACCTGCACGGAGAAGCGGCCGCTCAGGTCGCGACCCGGCGTGGGCTTGTGCCGTATCCTGTTCGAGCTCTTGAAGGAGGATGGCCAGGTGGTGATGAGCTGGGAGGGCCATCAGCTCTTCAAGCTGCGGAGCGCGGAGGCGCAGCCGTGAAGAGCAACTACTTCGAGGACCTCGAGACGGAGAAGACGACCGAGCTCGGCTCGCATGCGTTCACGCGGGAGGAGATCATCGACTTTGCCGCAAAGTATGACCCGCAGCCATTCCATCTCGACGATGCGGCGGCGGAAGCCTCGCTGTTCGGGCGGCTGTCGGCAAGCGGCTGGCATACGGCGGCGGTGTGGCTGCGCCACATGGTGGACGAGCGCAACCGGCAGGCGGACATGGTGCGGTTCCGCGGCGAGCGGCCGGCGCGCTACGGGCCGTCGCCGGGGTTCGAGCAGCTCAAGTGGCTGAAGCCCGTCTACGTCGGCGACACCATCCGCTTCACGACGCGGATCATCGAGAAGCTGGACTCGCGCTCGCGACCCGAAGTGGGGCTCGTCCTGTTCCAGAACGAGGGCTTCAATCAGGCGGGCGAGCTGGTGTTCTCGCTCGTCAGCAAGATTTTCGTCGAGCGAAGGGCGCCGCTGAAGTGAGGGTCGCACCCTGACCCAGGCGCAACGTGACCTCGGTACCGACCTCGGCCGGGATGACGCAAGGGTCCTGGGACGGTTGCCCTCTCACCACACACATTGTCACCCCGACGAAGGTCGGGGCCCACGCAAGTGGCGGCAGGATTTCAACCGGGCTCCAAGCGCGCACGTGTCGTGGGTCCCGTCCTACGACGGGATGACGGAAGTGGGTGTTGCGCCGGCGGAGACTTCACTAAGGAATGCTAGGAAAGTGTCTAACGCAGCGCGGCGGCGATGTTGCCGCCGTCGACCGTCTCGATGTGCCCCGTGGTCGAGCGCGCCTTGGCGAGCGCCACGAACGCCTGGGCGACGTCCTCCGCTGTCACCTCGCGCTTCAAGAGATTGCCACCCATATATTCCGCCTCGCTCAGGCCGCGGGCCTTGGAGCGCTTCGCCACCATCTCGCCGGTGAGCAGCCCGGTGCGGATGCGGTCGGCGTTGACGCCGTTCGAGCGGATGCGGTGTGCGCCGTAGTCGAGCGCGTACTGCCGCATCAGGAACAGCGTCGCGGCCTTGGGGAGGCCGTAGGGGCCGAAGTCCGCGCCCGGATTGACCGCCTGCTTGGAGATATTGAACAGCAGCGCGCCGCCGGTCGCCTGCTTCAACATGATGCCGACGGCGGCCTGAGCGACGGACTGGTGGGCGAAGAAATTGAGCTCGAAGCTCTGGCGCAGCGCCTCATCGGAAACCTCGCCGATCCGGCCCTGCCAGGC
>JBIOVC010000549.1:0-4248 GCA_044867545.1 Hyphomicrobiaceae bacterium
CCCGTCTT
Organism: Hyphomicrobiaceae bacterium; assembly: GCA_044867545.1. Classification (GTDB taxonomy): domain Bacteria; phylum Pseudomonadota; class Alphaproteobacteria; order Rhizobiales; family Hyphomicrobiaceae; genus DATLZB01. The sequence goes on from JBIOVC010000549.1 coordinate 9, forward strand.
CATGCCGCAGCCGGAGGCGGATTTCTGCCGTTTGGCATCCCCGTCCGGAGGCTGGCAATGGCCCGGGAAGTGTGTTACGAGCCGCCTGATTTGGGTCGCGAGGCCTGGTTCGGGCTCAAGACGCTCGGGTGCAAGGAGGACTTGTCCCGCGGGTCACGGGGCCCTCACGTCTGCAGCGCGGGCGGCGTCCGCGACAAAATGTGACAACGGAACGAGGAAAGAGACGCGAGGGACTTCAATGAGCGATATCGCTGAGCGCGTGAAAAAAATTGTCGTACAGCATCTCGGCGTGGAAGCCGAGAAGGTCACCGAAAACGCCTCGTTCATCGATGACCTCGGCGCCGATAGTCTCGACACAGTCGAGCTCGTCATGGCGTTCGAGGAGGAATTCAAGTGCGAGATTCCGGATGATGCTGCCGAGCATATTCTGACGGTCGGCAACGCCATCGAGTTTCTCGAGAAGAATGCCGGCAGCGGAGAGGCGGGCAAAGGCGCAGCCTAGGGCAAAGGCGCAGCCTAGGGCGTGTGCGTATGGCCAGTCCTCGTCGTTCGGGCGTGACATCACCAGCGACGCAGAAGTCCAAGTCCGGTCCAGGCCCGACCCGGTCGGGCCGTTCAGACTCCGGTGCAATCGGCTCGATGCGACGCGTTGTCATCACCGGTCTCGGGCTCGTTACGCCGCTCGGCTGCGGAGTCGAGGCGACGTGGTCGCGGCTGCTCGCCAGCCAGAACGGCGCGCGGCGCGTAGAGGAGTTCGAGGTCGCCGACATCGCCTGCCAGATCGCGTGCTTCGTGCCGCGCGGCAGTCTCGCCGATGGCAAGTTCAGTCCCGACGACTGGATGGAGCCGAAGGAGAGCCGCAAGGTCGATGACTTCATCCTGTTCGCCGTCGCCGCCGCCGCGCAGGCACTGAAGGACGCTCAGTTCAAGGCGGAGACGCCTGCGCAGCAGGAGCGGGCCGGAGTGCTGATCGGCTCAGGGATCGGCGGCCTCAACGGCATCGCGGACACCTCGATCCTGCTCAAGGAGAAGGGACCGCGGCGGATCAGCCCGTTTTTCATTCCGGGCCGGCTGATCAATCTCGCATCCGGCTACGTCTCGATCAGGAACAAGCTCAAGGGACCGAACCACGCCGTCGTCACGGCCTGCTCGACCGGTGCGCACGCGATCGGGGATGCGGCCCGGCTGATCGCGCTCGATGATGCCGACGTGATGGTCGCGGGTGGGGCGGAGAGTCCCATCTGCCGGCTGGCGCTCGCCGGCTTTGCCGCCTGCCGGGCGCTGTCGACCGGCTTCAACGACCGCCCGACGCAGGCCTCGCGCCCCTACGACAGGGACCGCGATGGCTTCGTGATGGGCGAGGGGGCGGGGGTCGTCGTGCTCGAGGAGCTCGAGCATGCGCGTGCCCGCGGCGCGAGGATCTATGCGGAGGTGATCGGCTACGGGCTCTCGGGCGACGCCTATCACATCACCGCACCCGCCGAGGACGGCGACGGCGCCTACCGCTGCATGCGTGCGGCGGTGAAGCGTGCCGGCATCGATCCAGCCGACATCGACTACGTCAATGCGCACGGCACATCGACGCCGATGGGCGATGAGATCGAGCTCGGGGCGGTGGAGCGGCTGTTCGGAAATTCCGGAGGCAAGCTCGCGATGTCCTCCACCAAGTCGGCGACCGGTCACCTGCTCGGCGCCGCGGGCGCGGTAGAGGCGATCTTCTCGGTGCTTGCGATCCGCGACGGGATGGCGCCACCCACGCTCAACCTCGACAATCCGTCGATCGAGACGGCGATTGATCTCGTGCCGCACAAGGCGAAGGCCCGGCCGATCTCGACGGTGCTCTCCAATTCATTCGGTTTCGGCGGGACCAATGCATCGCTTATATTGCGTCGGCTCGATGCCTGAGGAGGGCTCGGGCTGCAACGGTCTCCGCCGCTGAGCGGGCGGAAGCCGCGTGTGCCCCGTGTTTCGCCACATTTGGCGGCAAGCCTCGCGCGGATTGTAGGGACCGTGCTCAGGGCTTGTTAGAAGTGACCGACGGCAGCGATGCGGTAGTGTTCGGACCGGCCGTCGCTTCAGTCGCGGCAAACTAGTGTGATGATCGAGAAGTCCGTTGCATCGGTCAGGCCAGGTTCGGGGGTGGACTTCTCGATCTGAATCACACCAGGGACCTTGATTTTGCTAGTGTCCTTCAGATCGCGAAATTCGTTCCGAGGTTGCGGCACAATGAGACGAATTTCGCGATCAGGACACTAGGCAGGAGCATGAACAACGTCTGGCAAACCCGGGAGCCGCCCCGCCTGCGCAGCGGGGTGCTGCCGCGCAGCCCTGCCGAGGCGCTGGAGCCAACCCGTGCGCCGTCGCGCCCGCGTGGGACGCGGCGCCGGCGCGAGGTGCGGCGTGCCAGCCCTGCGCTGCGCCGCCTCAGCGGTATCCTGACGTTTTTCGTTGTGCTTGCTGCGGTTGCCGCGGGGGGTGCGATCTGGATCGACCGCGAGTTCGACCGCGCGGGTCCGCTCAAAGCGCCGAAAACGATCATCGTGCGCAAGGGCGAAGGTGCGCGTGACGTCGCGCGCCGGCTCGAGGCGGAGGGCGTGATCGTCAGCAATCACCTGTTCGTCGGACGCTACGTTGCCCGCTCGATGTCGACGTGGTTCGGCGGGACACCGCTGCAGATCAAGGCGGGCGACTACCTGTTCGAGCCCGGCCAGAGCATGCGCGAGGTGGCGGCCGAGCTCGACGAGGGCAAGTCGGTGCTGTTCGGCGTGGCCGTTCCGGAAGGGCTCACCAGCCACCAGATCGTCGAACGCCTCAAGGGCGAGGCCGTGCTGTCGGGCGAGATCACGTCGGTGCCCGCGGAAGGCGTGCTGCTGCCGGACACCTACAAGGTGACGCGCGGCATGGCGCGGCAGGCGCTGCTCGACATGATGGCGGCGGAAGGCCAGCAGTTCCTGGAGAAGGCGTGGGCGGCGCGCCAGCCGGGGCTGCCGCTGCGCACCCCGAGAGATGCGCTGGTTCTCGCCTCGATCATCGAGAAGGAGGCCGGGCGGAAGGATGAACGCGAGCGGGTGGCCGCCGTCTTCATCAACCGCCTGCGCCAGGGCATGCGACTGCAATCCGACCCGACAATTCTCTACGGGGTCGATGGGGGACAGGCGGATTGGGGCCGGCCGATCCTCAGGGCGGAGATCCAGACGAAGACTGCGCACAACACGTATCAGATCTCAGGCTTGCCCCCGACGCCGATCTGCAACCCGGGCAAGGCGGCGATCCTTGCTGCGCTCAACCCGGCCAATAGCAAGGACCTCTACTTCGTCGCCGACGGCACGGGCGGTCACGTGTTCTCCGAGACCATCAAGGACCACAACGCGGCGGTCGTGGCCTGGCGCAAGGTCGAGGAGCAGATCCGCGCCAAGCAGGCGGAGAAGGCGAAGGTCGCGCGGGCTGAGGCCGAGGCTGCGGGCGCATCGACGCCGGCGGCGGGCGCAGGGGCGACGGAGAGCGAGGCGCCGGGCGCTGCGGCGCAGGTGCCGTTGCCGGTGCGCAAGCCGAAGCGCTGAGCGCTGTTTAGTGTCCCGATACCGAAGTTCGCCTACGCTTGATGCCAGGTTCGCGAGCGAACTTCGGAATCACAAGGGACACTAGAGTCATAGAGTTGCTAGTGTGATTCAGATCGAGAAGTTCTCTCAGAGGAAGCCGCGAGCACCAGGCGAATTTCTCGATCATCACACTAGGGGCCTTGCCGGGCATGGAACGAGGTGGCCGGCGGCTTGTTGGGTTTCGCCGTGCAGGCTACAGTCCACGCCGTTTCGTAAGCTGATGCAACTCTGCCCGAGGCCCGGACCTCGCCCGCACCGCCGATGACCTTGAAGAGCATGACCGGCTTTGCGCGGGCCGACGGTTCGATCGGAGCCGCGCGCTGGCATTGGGAGGTGCGCAGTGTCAATGCGCGCGGGCTCGACGTCCGGCTGCGCCTGCCGCAAGGGTGGGAGTTGCTCGAGCCGAAGGTCCGTGAGGCCGCGGCCAAGCGCTTCAGCCGGGGCAGCATCTCGGTGAGCCTGGTGCTGCAGCGTGACGTCGGCAACACCGAGATCCGGCTCAACGAGCATGCACTCGCACAGGTCGTCAGGGCGGCTGAGCGGGTCAGGCAGCTGACCGGCGCAGAGCCGGCTCGGGTCGAGGGGCTGCTCGCACTCAAGGGCGTGCTCGAATACGTCGAGCCGGAGAATGGCGAAGCCGA
>JBIOVC010000550.1:0-5545 GCA_044867545.1 Hyphomicrobiaceae bacterium
CGGCGATGAAGCCCATGGTGATGATGGTGGTGGTCGAGCGGCCGAAGATCACCAGGAACAGGGGGTACATCAGCACGATCGGCGCCGAGGCCACCGCCGCGACCCAGGTCTCGGTAGCCTGCCGCAGTGGCTCGATGCGATGCAGCAGCGCCCCGACCGGAACGCCAACCGCCGTCACCAGCAGCATGGCATAGAGGCACTCCTTGCAGGTGGTGATGAGCCGCTCGAGGATGTCCTCCTCGACCACGATGCGGGCGAGGCCGACGACCACCTCCGATGGCAGTGGAATGATGTAGCGATTGAGCACACCTGCAATCAGCATCCACTCGACGATCGCCGCCGCGACGGCCAGAACCGCAAGGCCGAAGCCGACCGGCAACCACCTCTGCAGCGCTCTTTGAGTGGCGGTCATGAGCCGTCGGCCCTCCCCCGCGCGAGCGCCTCGGACTCCTGCATGCCGCGGCTCGCCTCCTCGCGTAGGTCGTTCCAGATCTGCGCGACGTAGCGGCCGAACGCATCGCTGCCGACGATCTCGGACGTGCGCGGCCGCGGCAGGTCGATCTCGACGATGCGCTTCACCTTGCCCGGCCGGTAGCTCATCACCAGGATGCGGTCGGAGAGCTGTACCGCCTCCGTCAGGTTGTGGGTGATGAGCAGGCTCGTCTGCTTGAGCTGCTGCTGGATCTGCAGGAGCTTGTCGCCGAGCAGGAGCCGCGTCTGCTCGTCCAGCGAAGCAAACGGCTCGTCCATCAGCAGGATCTTCGGCTCGAAAGCGAGAGTGCGCGCGATGGCGACGCGCTGGCGCATGCCGCCGGACAGCTCTGCCGGATAGCGCTTCTCGAACCCGGCGAGCCCGACCAGCGCGATGAAGTGGCGCGCCTTGTCGTGCCGCTCTGATTTTCGCATGCCGGCGATCTCGAGCGGAAAGCTCACGTTCTCGAGCACGGTGCGCCACGGAAACGTCGACTCTTCCTGGAACACCATCCCGATCGCCTTGTGCGGGCCACGGACCCGCTCACCGTCGACCGTCACCCGGCCTTGGTAGTCGGCGAGGATGCCGCCGATGATGTTGAAGAGCGTGGACTTGCCGCACCCGGACGGACCGATCACGGCGAACAGTTCGCCGGGCCTGACCTTGAAGGAAACCTGCTCGATCGCCACGATCGGGCCGTCAGGCGTGTCGAAGCTCTTGAAGACATCCTCGACGGCAAGGATACCGTCCCGCTCCGTCGCAGCCTGAGTGTCGGCGATATCGAGAGCCTCGAGCGCCATGGCCGCTAGCCGCCCTCCTTGGGGATGGGGCTTGCGGGCGCCGCGTAGCCGGGCTCGACGCGCACGTCGATGACCGCGACAGCGCCGCCCTCGACGGCGGCAACAGCCTCGGCGAAGGCCGTGGCCAACTGGTCGTGATCCGTCACCGGTCCAAACGCGACCGCACCTTGCGCGCGGGCAAGGCCCGCGAGATCGATCTCGGGATCGGCCATGCGCTGCCCGATCCACTTGTTCTCGACTGGACGGCTGCGCATGCGGGCGACGCGCTCCTGGTGCACCTCGTCGTTGTAGAAGGAGCGGTTGTTGGCGACGACCATCAGCAGCGGGATGCGGTAGTGCACTGCCGTCCAGAGCGAGGTGACGCCCATCAGGAAGTCGCCGTCGCCGCACACTGATACGGGGAGCCGCCCGCTGCCCTTGAGCGCTAGTGCCGCGCCGACCGAGATGCCGGGCCCGCCGCCGACTCCGCCGCCGCCGTCGCTGCCGAGGAAGTCGAGCGGATGGCGCAGGGGCCACCATCCCCCGTTCCAGGAGAGCGGCAGGTGCAGGAGGGAGACCTCCCGAATGCCGACCGCTTCGCGCAGCGCCAGCGCCAGATGCTCGACTCGCAGCGGTCCCGTCCGATCGGACTTGCGGGCGGGTGCCGGCGGTTTTGGCGGGACAGCTTGCGCCCGGCGCGTGACCGCCTCGGCAAGGGCTATTGCGACGCTGTCGGGATCGGCGGCGATGTAGAGATCGACCGGCGCTAGCCCCTGGTAGTCCATGCTCCAGCCGTTGTGCACGGCATGATCGAGCGAGACCTGGATCACCTTTGCCGCCGGCGGCTGCGGAAGGTGTCGGAGTGCACCGGCGAGATCGACCCAGTCGAGGCTCAGGATGACGTCGGCTTCAGTGAGCGCTGTCTGCGCCTCCTCGGACGGCACCGACAGCACCGGGATACCGGCATGCAGTGGATGATCGGTCGGAAACGCGGCACCGATCTTGAGGTCGGTTAGGACGCGCGCCCCGATCTTCTCGGCGAGCGTCACCCGCGCTGCCCAGGCGTCCTCCCTCCGCGAGGCGCGCCCGGCGAGGATCACGATGCGCCGGCCTGCGTCCAGCATGGCGGCAGCAGCCGCGATGTCCGCCGCCGATGCGCCGCTGCCAACCGAAGGTGTAAGCCGCGTCACCTCGACCGGCGGCAGCGGTGCCGCGAGCGTCTCCTCCTGCATCCCGGCGTCGAGCACGACGTAGGTAGGACCCTTGGGCAGCGTATTGGAGATGCGGAACGCCCGCGCGATCGACTCGCGCGCGGCCTCCGGCGATGCCGGCCGGTCGTCCCACTTGGTATAGCCGCGCACGATGGCGCCCTGGTCGATGGCCGTGTGAATCCACTCGATCCACGGCCGGCGCTTTGGTGCATCGACCGGCCCGGTGGCGCCGATGACGAGCACCGGCATGCGGTCGCACCAGGCGTTGAAGATCGCCATGGTGGCGTGGAACAGACCGACGTTGGAGTGCACCGCCGCCGCCATCGCGCGGCCCGTGACCTTGGCATAGCCGTGCGCGATGGCGACCGCCGATTCCTCGTGCAGACAGAGCAACATCTGCGGCCGCTCGTTGCCGAGGTAGTTGACGAGGCTGTCGTGCAGGCCTCGGTAGCTGGCGCCGGGATTGAGCGCGATATAATCGATGGAAAGCGCGCGCAGGGTGTCGGCTACGACATCGCTGCCGAAGCCTGCTGCATTGGCACCGGAGGGCACCGGCCGTTCGAGATTCGGCTGGCGGGTCGTCTCCGATGACGCCCGAAATGCACGCCGATCGTCCGCGCTCAAGCGTCGGTCCTCCCTTGTTGCATTGTTGTTATTTGCTCCCGGCAGGCTACTCTTTGACATTTGCGCACGGAAGCCAATAAATTCACACGTCTTTGTTGCAGCGCCTGCACCAATCCTCCGTGGACCGCTTTCGCACCATGCAGAGCTTCGCCCGCGTTGTCCGCGCGGGGAGCTTCACTCTCGCCGCCCAACAGCTCGGCCTGTCGCGGGCGCTGGTATCACGCCACGTCAGCGACCTCGAGACCCGCCTCGGCGTGCGCCTCCTCAACCGCTCGACCCGCTCGCTCAATCTGACCGAGGAGGGCCGGCAATACCTGGAGTTCTGCGAGCAGCTCTTTCGCGATCTCGAGACCAAGGAGGACTCGATTTCGCGGGTCCGCACCGAGCCGGCCGGCGCGCTGCGCATCCTTGCACCCAACTCCTTCGGCACGCTGCACATCGCCGACGCCATGATCGCCTTCGCCAGGACCCAGCCGCGCCTCAAGGTATCTCTGCTGCTGGAGAACACCTGGTTCCGCCACAGCGACTTCTCGCAACGCGATCTCGACATCGCGCTGCGCTTCGCGCCGATCCGCAAGTCTTCGTTGATGGCGGCGGAGCCGATCGCCGACTTCGACTGGGCGGTGTGCGTAGCGCCCGAGTACGTCGAGCGCCGCGGCCGGCCGGCGCGGCCCGCCGACCTAGCTGCGCACGCCTGCCTGATCCACTCGAACGCGCTCCCCGACGATCACATCTGGCGCTTTGTCGGCGCCAAGGGAAACATCTCGGTTCGCATCAACGGCACGATGTACTCCAATAGCGCGCTCGCCTTGCGCAAGATAGCGCTCGCCGGCCACGGCATCGCGCTCCTTCCCCGCTACTGCGTGGCCGCCGATCTGTCGAGCGGTGCGCTCGAGACCGTGCTGCCGCGCTACAAGGTGCCCCGCCGCACGCTTTACGCGATCTATCCCCGCGTCGAGGTAGTGCCGAAGAAGATCCCGCTCTTCACCGACTTCCTGGCCAAGTGGATGGTGACGCGCAACGTCGGCCACGCGCCCTAGCGACTGCCGGACGAGACGCGCCGACCTTCTCAAGCAAGAACAGCGACGGCAGAGATGCCGTCGCCCGGTTGTTCAGAAGACCGCCGCTCAGGCACCGAGCCGATCAGCCGGTCTTGGCGTACTTGCCGCTCAACTGCTTTGCCAGGACCCCCGTCGGCGGCGGCTTCTGACCAGTCGCCGCCATTGCCTGGCCTTCCTCGAACCTGGGCTTTCGCGTCCAGGTCCGCTTCAGGTCGTCCCGGATACGGAAACTCAAGCGCCCAAGCCCTTCGGTCTCCATTTCGACCAGATCGCCGTCGTGCAGCGCACCCAATCCGCGATGGTTCGTGCCGGTGGCGACGATGTCGCCGGGCTCAAGCGAATGCACCGAGGATAGCCATGCTATGGAGTCCGCGATGGAATGCGCCATGTCGCTGGTGTTGAAGTCCTGTCTCAAGGCCCCGCTCACCCACAAGCGGATCTGCAGCTTCTGGGGATCGGGTATCTCGTCGGCGGTCACCACATAGGGCCCCATCGGGCAGAACGTCTCGCGCGACTTGACCTGGAAGAACGTGTTGCCCGGTGGTGGCAATTCCCGCGCGGACCCATCGCCGAAATTCACATATCCAAAGATGTGCTTGAAAGCGTCCGCGGCCGACACACTCGAGGCATACGAGCCGATCACGACCGCCATCTCCGCTTCCACCTCGAATACCGACGCGGGAACATCCGGCAGCACCATCGTATCTCCCGGTCCTATCACCGAGCTCGGGCTCTTGTGGAACGCATTGATCGGCGGCTTCTGCGGCAGCGTTCCGTTCTCCATGTAGTTGACGGCCATGCAGTCGATCTGGCGCGGTCTCGGAAACGGGGCACGAACGCGAACCGAGGCGAACGGCACGCCTTCGGCTGCCTCGGCATGCGCGGACAAACGGTCGCGATAAACGCCGAAGCGCTCGACCAGGCCCGTTATCAGATCCCGATTGTCACGGCGCGGAATGTCACCGAGCAGATCGGTCACGTCGACGATGCGGTCTCCCTTGAGCACACCCAATTGGTAGTCATTGAAGTACGCAAGTTTCACATGCCCCTCCCATCTTGGATTCTGTGTTCCGTCAGCCGGTCTATACACGCAACGCAATCTATCATCCACCAGCTCGCTTCTGGCGAGTGCCTGCCCGTTCGCTCGGCCAAAGGACGAGGACGTCGGGTCGAGGCGCGAGCCCAACCGCTCTCGCCCGGCGCGAGCCGAGTCTGATTACCCCGGGCAGATTGGACAACACCGCACCGAGCGTGTCGAAGTGGACTGTTGACCCCTGGCCCACTTCGGACGCGGGACCGGGCGCGCGAGGGGCGCCCGGTCCCCGGTTGAGATCAGAGTGAAGCCGGACGCTTCTTGAACCCGTTCGCCTCCTGCGCGGCCCAGACGTACTTCATGTC
>JBIOVC010000551.1:0-4246 GCA_044867545.1 Hyphomicrobiaceae bacterium
CGGCCAGCACGTCGCAGGTGAAATGATTGCGCCACATGAGCAGGGTCATCTCCAGCTCGATCCGCGGGCGGCCGTGCTCATTGGCGATGACGACATGGTCGGGCGCACGGTTCTCGAACGCGTTCGCCGCGCTGACCTCGAAGCCGTCGCTCAGGTCGCCGAACCAGTAGCGGCAGGTATCGAGCAGGTGGGAGCCCAGATCGGGAAGCACCCCGGCTCCTTCGTCGCGCCAGGCCGAATCGCGCACCAGCCGCGCAGTGCCGTTGCCGTAGAACAGCCGGCAGCTGTAGATCTCGCCGAGCACGCCTGCGGCGATGAGGTCGTGCATGCGCACGAAGTGCGGCTCGAAGCGATGATTGTAGGCGGTGTAGCAGACCGTGCCGGTGCGGCGCGCCAGTGCCTGCAGCTCGGCGATGTCATGGTCGGAGCGCGCCCATAAGGGCTTCTCGACGAGCACGTGCTTGCCGCAGCCCAGCAGGTAGCTCAGCACCTCGACCTTCGGCGTGTCCGGAATGCAGCATAGTGCCGCGTCGTACCGCTCGAGCGGCACGTCGCGCGCGTCGCGATAGTCGGCCTCGGGGTTCACCGGATCCACGGTGGCAACGCAGTCCGCTCCCGCCACGCGCCGGCGCTTCTTGCCTTGCACGCCGAGGCCGACAACGATCACGCGAAAGGGCTCAGGCAAACTCCACCTCGCGTTCGGCGGCGTTGATCTTTACTTCGACATCGGCGGGTGAGATCGGGATGTTGCCGTCTCGCTCGCACTCGCACGCAGCAGCCATCGAGCCGATGATCGCAGCTTGGGCCGGCGAGCCGGAGACGAGCATGGCGAGCGTGGCGTAGGCGAGCAGTGCGTCGCCGGCGCCGACCGCGTCCACCAGCCGGTCGACGAAGCTGTCGAGTACGAAGAAGCTGCCGATCTCGGTCTGCTCGGGGCTCGTGCAGGTCAGCACGCCCCTGTCGCCGAGCTTCAGGATCAGAAGCCTGCACTCGGCCGCGTCATAGATGCCGGAGGCGAGCGGGCGGATGCCGGAGTCCTGGTCGCCGAGGGCGAAGCGCGCCTCCCGCTCGTTCGGCGTGATGAGGTTGAACCCCTTGAAATCTGTAATGTTTCCCCAGCGGCTTGCCACCTGGCTGTCGGCGACCTTGAACACGCCGCGAGGGATCGCCTTGATCAGCGCCGGTATCGTGCGGCGATTGAAGATGCCGTGGCGGAAGTCGCTGTAGACGACGGCATCGGCTTCGGTCGACTGCACCTGGCCGATGAGCCCGCCCAGCACGCCGTCGGCGATGGAGCGGTTGTCGAGGGTGTCCACCTTCAGCAGCCGGTAGTTGTCGACGACGATGGCGTTCTTGCTGGTGGTCGGGCGGGTCGGATCGATGATCGCGCGCACGTCGACGCCGCGCTGGCGCAGCTCAGTCAGTGCGAAGTCCTTGAGCGCGTCGTCGCCGAGCACGGTGGAGAAGACGACGTCGGCACCGGCCGAGCGCAGATGCTCGGAGACGATGCCGGCGCCACCGACGTAGTCCGTGCGCTGCTCATAGAGGACGCTCATGGTCGGTGTCTTAGTCTGGCCGCCGATCATGGCGCAGCGCGTCAGGCTGTCGATGATGGTGTCGCCCACGACGTGCACGCGCTTCTTCGGCATGGCGGCTAGCGTGGCGTGCAGATCATCGAAGGTGATGTCCTCGCGCTCCATGAGCACCAGGAGCTTGTCGTAGCGGATCTCCGGCGGCTCGAGCTCGATGAGCCGGGAGGACGAGTACACGATGTCGCCGGGGGTGAAGATCATCTCGCCGCCGTAGCTCTGCAGCGCCTCGATCTCCTCGGCCGTGCGCGGATGGATGCCCTGGCCGCCGTACTCGTAGCCCTTGGCGAAGTAGTCCGGCTGGATGAGCTGGATGTTCTCGATCGGCGTGGCGTTCCTGTCGATGATGACGAAATCGACCATCTCGAAGGCGGCGAGGTTCGCCGCGCGCAAGTCCTGCGGAACGTGCGGCCGGTGCGCGCCCTTGGTGATGTGGGCATCGGCAGTGAGGCTTGCGATCAGGATGTCGGCCTTGCTCTTGGCGTAAAGCAGATGCCGCAAATGTCCCGGATGCACGACGTCGAACACGCCGTGGCACATGATGACCTTGGCGTGCCGCGGCCGCTCGCCGCTCGCAGCTCGGGAAGCGTCTTGATCTTGTGGCCGAACATCCGGGCGAGCGAAGGGCTCATGCGGCGGCCTCTTTCGTCGAGTCGCTCGTGGCGCTCTCCTTGCCGAGATACTGGAACCAGGTCCTGGTTGCCTGCGCGATGGATGCGGGGCTCCACAGCGGCGCGTCGCTCCAGTGCTCGATCTCGGCCAGCATGCGGGCCACGCCTTCCTCGAAGGACACTGTCGGCTCCCAGCCGAGATCGCGGCCGATCTTTGTGATGTCGGCCCATGTACAGTTGGGCTCGCCGGGGCGCTCCGGAATGTGCTCGGTCTCGCCGCCGATGAGCTCGACGAGGCGATTGACGCTCTGCGGGTTGCCGCCGCCGACGTTCCAGACTTCCCCCACGATCGGCGTTTCGGCCGCGGCGAGGAAGGCGCGCGCGACGTCGGAGGCGTAGACGAAGTCGCGTCGCTGCGTGCCGTCGCCGACGACCGTGAAGGGCTTACCCGCTAGCTTCTGGCGGAAGAACACGCCGAACACTGCGCCGTAGGCGCCGGTCGTCCGCACGCGAGTTCCGTAGGCGTTGAAGATGCGGATCGAGTTGACCGGCAGTCCGTACACGCGATGCCAATGGAAGGCTGCCATCTCGCCCTGATACTTGGAGAGCGCGTAAGGATATTCGGGCCTGATCGGGTGGTCCTCGCGCGTCGGCGTATCGGCGAGCCCGTAACAGGACGAGGAGGCGGCGTAGACCACCTTGGAGACTCCCGCGTTGCGGGCGGCCTCGAGGACGGCGACGGTGCCCTGCACATTGACCGACATGTACTCCGCCGGCCGCTCGATCGAGGGCACGATGTCGCCGATACCGGCAAAGTGGAATACGTAGCGGGCGTTGCGGAAGAGTGAACACCCGGGCTCCAAGGCGCGCACGTCCGACCATTCCGCGGTCAGCTCGGGGCGGTGGGCGTGGTGCGCCAGATTGCTTTCGCGGCCGCCGACGAGACTGTCGATGACGCGCACGCGGATGCCGCGCTCCAGGAGCACATCCACCATGTGGCTGCCGATGAAGCCGGCGCCTCCAGTGACCACGGCGACGGCCATGTCGGTCATGCCGCCTTCAGCGCCTTGAGCGTGCGAACGTTATAGTAGCGGTCGTCGGCGATGCTGTTCGGGAGGAGGTCTTTGCGGAAGGCCCAGCACAGGTCGCGCACCGCCTCCTCGATCGTGTGGCTCGGCCTGAAGCCCAGGATGCGGGCGATCTTGTCGGAGTTGATGTGGTAGGAGCGGTTGTCGTCGGTGGGCGTCGTCACGATGCCGATCGGCGCCTTCTCGGGGAACTCCTCCTCGACCACGCGCTTCACGAGCCGGGCGATTTCCATGATGCTCATGTTCTGGTAGCCGACGTTGAAGGTTTCATTTGCGATCTTCTTGTCGGGTGCGATGAGAAGCAGCTCCACGGCGTCGCAGTAGTCCCGGATGTGCAGGTTGGGACGCAGCTGAGCGCCGCCGAACACGGCGATGCGGTTGTTGGTGGCGGCATGGTTGGTCAGGATGTTCACGGATAGATCGAGCCGCTGGCGTGGAGCGTAGCCGCACACGGTTGCTGGACGGAAGATGGTGCCGACGAAGGCCTTGTCCGTGTGCTTCTTGAGCAGCGGCTCGCACATGCCCTTGTACTTGTTGTAGAGCGTGAGCGGCACCAGCGGATGGTCCTCGGTGACGTCGGGCTCATCGGAGACGCCGTAGACGGAGCTCGAGGAGGCGTAGACGAAGCGTCGGATGCCGACCTCCTTGGCCGCGACCACCATCGGCTCGAAGGCATCGAGGTTGATCGACGTGGAGAGCCGCTCGTCGAGCTCGAAGCTCGCATCGTTCGAGATGCAGGCGAGGCTCACAACGGCGTCGTGGCCCCGCATGGCGGCCTTCAGTCTCGCCGTGTCGCGGATGTCGCCCTGAACGATGCGAAGGCTCGGGCCGCCAGCCGGAAGAAACTGACTGCCGAAGTAGAGAAGATCGTAGACCGTGACGCGATACCCAGATGCGAGCAACTGCGGCACCAGAAGGCTGCCGCAGTAGCCCGCTCCCCCCGTGACCAGCACGGAAT
>JBIOVC010000552.1:0-10278 GCA_044867545.1 Hyphomicrobiaceae bacterium
CATCCTGCGCCGCGCCGACGCCATCTACCTCGATGAGATCCGCAAGGCGGGGCTCTACGACAAGATCTGGCAGGCGTTCGCGGTGCTGCTGCCTGTGCGTACGGTCGGTGTGATGGGGGACGCACGCACCTACGACTACGTCTGCGCGCTGCGGGCGGTCACATCGAGCGACGGTATGACGGCCGACTACTATCCGTTCGATCAAGCCGTGCTCGGTCGAGTGGCGACGCGGATCATCAACGAGGTGAAGGGCATCAACCGCGTTGTTTACGACGTCACCTCCAAGCCGCCGGGTACAATCGAGTGGGAGTAAGCGTCTCGGCTCAGCTCATCCAGCGAAACCGCCCTTCGCCAAGAATTCCTGCTCCTCCGGCGTGGTGTCGCGTCCGAGCATCGGATTGCGATGCGGAAAGCGCCCGAACCGGCGGATGATGTCACGGTGGCCCTCGGCGTAGGTGAGCGAGGGAGGCCCGAGCTGCTCAATCAACGCGACCGCAGTGTCCTGGTCGGCGAGATCCTCCGAGTGCTCGAACGGCAGGCAGAAGAACAACCGCAGCTCTCCCTCGACTCGGTCCATGTGTCCTGCTGCGCGGGCCTGCCGGGCGTAGCGGCGGGCGAGCGGGTCGGTTGCGTACATGTGGGCCGTTCCTCGGAACGCATTGCGCGGGAACTGATCGAGGAGGAGCAGCAGCGCAAGGGCGCCATGCGGGGTGTCACACCAGTCGTCGCACTGCCGCGCGGCCGCCCTCATATGCTGGTCGAGAAAGCCCTCGCGGAATTCGCGGTCGAAGCCGGGATCGCTGGTGAACCATCTGTCCGGACCCGCTGCAGTCCAAAACGCGATGATGCGGCCGATGTCGGGCGCGTGTGCCGGACTCTTCAATGGGCGCCTCCGTTTCGAAGCGTGCGTTCTGCCATTGATAGTGCCGTGTGGGTCGCGCGCAAAGAAAAAGCCCCTCAGCGGGGCTGAGGGGCTTAGTGGCTCCGGCGCGAGGGGGGACGGGGGAGGGCGGCCGGAGCGCAGGGGAACTGCGTGTTCAACACAGGCACAATGGCCCATGCCGTCTCGGGGCGCTGTTCCCTGCGTTACACTTGAGGGCCGGTTGTCGTTAACCGCTGTCAGGGGCCGGCGGTGAGCCGCTGCGGATATCGCGATGGCTGCGCCGAAGCCATGCGTGCGCGGTCGCGCGACCGTTCGAGGGCGCTCCGGCGAACCCAGAAGTGGTGGCTTCGGCTACTTGCCTAGGGCTTCGAGGCGCTGGCGCGCCATGGGAATACCGATCATATGCGCTTTGCTGTAGAGATCCCGCGCGATTCTGGGATCAGCCGTCTGTCCACGTATGCCCCAGGCGGCGAGCATGTTCGGGTCGAAAGTCTCGGCGAGCGCCATGATCGCCGAAACGTTGCCCGCGGCTGCGGCCGACTGGAGCAACTTGCGGGCCGCGACAATATCGCCGCGATCGATCATCCGCTTGCTTTCCTGGACGACATCGGCCGGCGCGGGGGCGGCGGCTGTGGGGACGATCGCGTTCAGGAGGGCGCCGAGCTGCGTGTTGGACTGCTCGCTGAGGCTGGCGAAGCCGTTGATCGCGTTTATCGAGGCGACCGCCAGCATGGCGAGGGCGCCTAGCGCTGTGACGACGCGGGGGATGCGTGCGACGAGCCGTTTGTAAAGCTCTCCGGCAGATTTGCCGCGCGGGTCGACGCGCCAAGTCTTGAGCCGGGGTAGATCCCGGTCCCCGTCTCTTCGCTGCAGAATCTGAGGCAGGGCTCCGGTATCGGCCACCGTGCTTCCGTATCTATCGGGAAGCAGCGCGGCGAAGTCGGCCGGATCAGCCGGCCTGCGGAGCGCGTGGGCCAGCTCATCGACGAGCCTGCCGACATCCTCAGCCGCCCGCGTTGCGGGCTTCGTGGCGGATCTTGTCCTCGCTTCCATACGCATCACAAACCTCGCCGTTGCTCATGGACGACGACATCGCGGGCAGTGACCGGTCCCGGCCCCCTGACGGCGCAACAGCGCGACAGGTCGGGGCGCGGGCTCTGCCGCTCTACCTTGGAGCCGCCGCCACGCCGGCCGACTCATTGACATCGATCAACGAGGTCCCCGTCCCTCGACCGAGACGCTGCCCGCAAATTGTGGCAAATGATCGAAAGTGCTGGATTTATCTTGAGCGATGCCGGGTACGCACGCGGGTAAAGGCGGCCTGCGCTTCTCATGGGGTCGGTCTCAAGCGAGGGGTCTCAATCATGCTGCCGCTGATTGCCGGGCTGGTGCTGTTCTTCCTCGTCCACCTCCTGCCCACGATGCCGGAGCTCCGACGCGGTCTCGCCGAGCGCTTCGGCGAGGGCGGATACAAGATCGCGTTCTCGCTGATCTCGGCCGTGGCGCTGATCCTGATCGTTGTCGGATACGGCAAGGTGCAGGAGATGCCCGGCAAGAATCCGGAGCTTTGGATCGCGCCGCTATGGGTGCGGCACGTCGCGCTCGGCCTGATGCTGCCGGCGTTCATATTGCTGGTTGCGGCCTATGTCCCCTCGCGCATTCGCACTGCGGTGCGCCATCCGATGTTGGCGGCGATCAAGATCTGGGCGTTCGTGCACCTGCTTGCCAACGGCGATCTGGCCTCGCTGCTGCTTTTCGGTGGCTTTCTCGCCTATGGCATCTACGACCGCATCTCGGTGAAACGGCGGGCGGCGCTCGGGCCGCTCGGCGCCAAGGCGCCCGGCAGCATCGCCAACGATGTCCTGGTCGTCGTGGTCGGTACCGGGCTCTATCTCTTCATGCTGCTCTACGGCCATGCCTGGCTGATCGGTGTGCCGCTGCTGCCTGGCTGATCCCTGATTGATCGCTGATTGCTGCGTGGAACCAACCCGGCGCTGGCGCGATATACTGTAGGTGGCGGGACGCCTGTTGGCGCGCCCCCTCGGGACAAGGTACGCGTGGCTGCAGCCGAAGATCGGCGCAATGCGGCCAACAAATTGCCGTGGACGAGCATTAACCCTCAGCGTGCGCTCCATATTCGACGTTGCGGGCGTGAGATTGGGGCTCGTCGCGCGTTCCTTTGTCAGTCGCGTTCAGGCGGCGATGGCAAGGAGGAGGAGCAGCATGTCCGGCACTTCAGCCGGGGCGGTCTTGGCCCGCCCTGCGGGAAAGCGTCTCTTCGCGCCCCGCATTGACGCTATCTCATCGGCGGAGATCTACACCGTCGGAATCGAGGAGGAGCTGTTCCTCGTCGACGAGGCCGAGCTTCAATGCGTCGAGCAGATGCCGGAGGACTTCCGGCTGGAGGCAAAGGACGCCCTCGGCGACCACGTCAAACGCGAGATCATCGGCTCGATGGTCGAGCTGGTCACGTCGGTCCATGTGTCGCTCGCGGGCGCGGGCGATGAGGTGCGGCATCTCCGCTCGACGCTGGCGGCGATCGCGCAACGGCATGGGCTTGCGTTGCTCGCCTGCGGTACCCACCCGTTCGCCGATTGGCGAGACCAGAAGGTGACGCCGAAGCCGCGTTACGGAGTAGTGGCCGAGTCGCTCGCTTCGCTGGTGAAGCGCGTGCACGCCTGCGGGCTTCATGTCCACGTCGCGATTCCGGATCCGGAGGAGCGCATCTCGGTGATGAACCGGATCCAGCGTTTCCTTCCGATCTTTCTTGCGCTCAGCACGTCCTCGGCGTTCTGGCGCGGCGAGCCGACGGGGCTCAAGAGCTATCGCTCCGCGGCGAACGACGAGACGCCGAGGAACGGGCTGCCAACGCGGTTTGCCAACCACCGCGAGTTCGAGCGGTTCGTCTCGAAGCTGACGTTGGCAGGGTTCATTCCCGACCAGAGCTTCCTGTGGTGGTCGATACGCCCATCGCTCAAGTATCCGACGCTCGAGCTCAGGATCGCCGACTGCTGCACCGACTGGCGACATGCGATCGCGCTGGCTGCCCTCTACCGCTGCCTGGTGCATACGCTTGCCGGGGATCCGGACATCGCCAATGAATGGCGCGACCATCACTACCTGCTCAACTGCGAGAACCGCTGGCAGGCGATGCGCTACGGACTCGACGCACGTCTGATCGAGCCCGTGACCGGCGCGACTGAGACCGTGGCCAACCTCGCGCGCTCACTGGTGCGCCTGCTCGAGCCGAGCGGTCAGGAGCTCGATTGCCTCCATGAGCTAAGATCCGTCGAGGATATCCTGGAGGGCGGTACGAGCGCCGACCGTCAGATAAAGACCTACGAGACCGCCCTCAGCGACGGCGCCAGTCCAGCCGAGGCGACCCGCCGGGTGGCGGCCGAGATTGCCGAGCTGACGCTGGCGGTTTGAGGCGAGCGAACGCCGGAACGCATCGTGGCGGGAGCTTGAAGCCTGGCGCACGGCCATTGCGGGATCGGCGTCAATCCGCTATCGCACGGTTCACGACAGCCCCTCGAGCCCCCCATGTCCGCGCAAGCCCAGATCAAACGCCTCACCGCCCCCGACATTGCCCAGATGAAGGGTAAGGAGCCGATCGTCTCGCTCACGGCCTATCATGCCCATACGGCGGCAATCGCCGATCGATACTGCGATTTTCTGCTGGTCGGCGACAGCCTCGGCATGGTGATGCACGGATACGAGACCACTGTCCCGGTGCCGCTAGAGCTGATGATCATGCATGGCCGCGCCGTCGTGCGCGGGGCGAAGCGGGCGCTGGTCGTGGTCGACATGCCGTTCGGCTCGTACGAGGAGAGCCCCTCGGTCGCTTTCCGCAACGCTGCGCGCGTGATGAAGGAGACCGATTGCGGCGCGGTGAAGCTCGAGGGCGGACGCCGCATGGCCGAGACCATTCACTATCTCGTCGAGCGCGGCATCCCGGTGATGGCTCACATCGGTCTCACACCGCAGTCGATCAACGTGATCGGAGGCTTCAAGGCGCAGGGCCGCACCCAAGACCAATGGGCGGCGCTCGAGGAGGATGCACGGCTCGTATCGGAGGCCGGTGCGTTCGCGGTCGTGCTCGAGGCGATCACCGAGCCGCTTGCCGCCCGCATCACGGATGCCATCCCGATCCCGACGATCGGCATCGGTGCATCATCCGCCTGTGACGGGCAGATCCTCGTTATGGAGGACATGCTCGGGCTGTCGCCGCGCGTGCCGAAGTTCGTGAAGGCGTTCGGCAAGGTCGGCGAGGCGATCGACGGCGCGATCCGCGACTATGCCGAGGAGGTCCGGGGGCGCCGGTTTCCGGGCCGGGAGCACACATACGCCATGAAGGCGGGCCAGGAAGGCGCCGCAGGGGCCGCAAAAACGCCGAAAACCGGCCGCAGCTAGGCGTTCGGGACGATTCCTTGGAGGCAAGCTCCCCCAGGGGCTTGCACAGCGGGCAGCCCGGCCTAGTGTGATGATCGAGAAATTCGCCATTGCTAGCGGCCTCCCTGTGAGCGAATTTCTCGATCTGAATCACACTAGCAACTCTATGATTCTAGTGTCCCTTATGATTCCGAAGTTCGCTCGGGAGGCTGGCATCGAACACAGGCGAACTTCGGAATCGGGACACTAGTCTGTGAACCGAAGGTCGACGCAATTCGGGGCCCAAAAACGTAATGGCCGATCAACACGATACACTGGTCCGTCAGGTCGATGAGGAGCTGCGGCGCGAGCGTCTGGAGCGGCTGTGGGAGCAGTACGGGCTCTACATGATCGCCGCAGCAGCGCTGATCGTCGTCGGGGTCGCCGGGTACAAATGGTGGGAGGCCCGCTCGATCGCCGCAGCCGAGGCTGCCGGATTTCGTTACCAGGCGGCTGACGTGCTCGCTCACTCGGGCAGGGCGGATGAGGCACGGGCAGCTTTCCGTGTGATCGCCGCGGACGGACCGAGCGGTTATGCGCTGCTTGCGCGGCTCAAGCTCGCCGGCGACGCAGCGAAGGCGGGCAAGCGTGAAGAAGCCGCGGCCGCCTACGATGCGCTCGGTAAAGATACGAGCATCGACCCCGTGTTCCGGGATTTCGCCCGGCTGCAGGCTGCGGCGTTGAAGCTCGACAGTGCTGACTGGACCGAGACACAGAATCGGCTCAACGATCTGATCGGCGAGGAGAACGCTTGGCGCTACTCCGCGCGCGAGCTTCTTGGTCTCGCCGCCTATCGTGCGGGTAAGCTTGACGAGGCACGGCAGGCACTGGCGGCACTCACCACGGACCCCAAAGTGCCGCCATCGATCCGCGAGCGTGCCGGCAGCGTCATGGGTCTGGTGGTTGCGAGCGAGCTTGGCAAGCTTTCGCCTCCGGGGGAGGCTGGTCAGTCCGGTGCTGGCGAGATCAAGGGCTCCGCGGGTCCGGCTACGCCAGCCGACGGCGATCGCGGCAAGAAGTGATGGGATGCCGATGGGCCTGACGCTCAATCGCGCCTTTGCATGGACCGTGCCGCTCCTGATGCTGGCCGCGTCCGGACTCGCGGGGTGCTCCGACAGCCTGCCGAGCCTGCCCAAGCTCAAGGACCTCAACCCGTTCGCCGAGAAGCAGCAACCGCTGCCCGGCAAGCGCGTCGCCATCATGGAAGGGCAAAGCGGCGTTACCAGCGAGCTTGCGCCCGCCGACCGACCGGTGACGCTGCCACCCCAGCGTGCCAACGAGGATTGGACACAGCCGGGCGGAACTCCGAACAATGCGCCCGGACATCTCGCCCTTGCAGGCGCTCCCAAGCAGGCCTGGAGCGCGGATGCCGGGACCGGCTCGGGCTCCACGGGCCGGCTGACCGCAAGTCCGATCGTCTACGACGGACGCGTCTATACGCTCGATGCGGCGGCGCGGGTCAGCGCGACGTCGGTTTCCGGAGGGTCCGCAGCCTGGCGGCAGACCCTGGTGCCGGAGACGGAGCAGGGCGGCTTCCTTTCGTTCGGCAGCGATGGGAAGGGTGGATTTGGCGGGGGCCTCGCCGCAGATGGTGGACGGCTCTATGCGGCGACCGGTTATGGCGTCATCGTCGCACTGGACCCGAAGTCCGGGAAGAAGCTCTGGGAGAAGAACCTCGGGGCGCCGATCCGGGCCTCGCCGACCGCGGCGGGCGAGAGGGTGTTCGTCGTGACCGCCAATGGCCGTTTCTTCGCGCTCGCTGGAAGCGACGGCAGCGAGCTGTGGAGTTCGCGCGGACTACCCGAGCAGGCGAGCTTGATCTCCAATCCCAGTCCCGCAGTGGACGGCGATGTCGTCGTTGTGCCCTTCACCTCAGGCGAGCTCGTAGCGATCCGCATCAGCGACGGGCAGACGGTGTGGACGGAAAGCTTGACCCGGTCGCGAACCTCGGTGGCAATGGGTGTGCTGAGTGATGCCGGGCGACCGGCGATCGACGGCGGCACGGTTTTCGCTGTCGGTCACGGCGGCCGCATGATTGCGACGCAGTTGCGGACCGGCGAGCGGCTCTGGTCGCTGAGCGTGCCGGGGACGCAGACACCATGGGTGGCCGGCGAGAGCGTCTTCGTGGTCGACACGGCCGGTCAGCTGATCGCCGTCAACCGCCGCGATGGCAAAGTGCTATGGACGACCAAGCTGGCTGGGTCGAACACCTGGTCGGGCCCGACACTTGCCGGCGGAACGTTGTGGCTGGCCTCCAACCAAGGAGCGCTCGTCGGCGTCGATGCAACCACAGGCAGGGTCGCAAGCCAGCAGAGCGTCGGCTCGCCGGTCTATATTGCCCCGGTGGTGGCCCAGGGGCGCATGTACATTTTGACGGATAACGCCCGGCTCATAGCATTCAACTAAATAAGCATTGGGAAATTGCCCCAAGATTTTCCACCGTACGGATACTTAAGCTCCGATAACTTTTGACTTCTATCCGTCCCACGTTTGCTTAACCTTTCCAATGCATTGTCCCCGCATCCACAAGTCGGGGAGTGGGTATGAGTACTTTCTTTGCCAAATTCATCCGTTCGAAATCTGGGCTGGTGCTCCAGGTTTATCTCGCATTCGCGTTGCTGGTCAGCGGCGGTATTGCCTCTCAGTTCTATCAGACCAGCCTCGACACCTTTCGCAAGCAGAAGGCTGACGAGAAGGTCACAGCGCTGCGGCTGGTCGATGCATTCGTCACCACGTATGCGAAGCTGCGTTCGGGGTTGCCGTCGAGCGCTCCGGTGCCGGCGACGTTCCGCGCCCACTCGATCGAGAGCTTCGGCAGGAGTGCCGACCCGGGCCGCGAGTTCACGCTCCGCTGGGTCGGACGCGAGGGGCGGCATATCTCCACCCCGCCGGCCGATCCGGAGATGGCAAGGACGATCGAGTCGCTCGCGGCGATGGCCGAGCCGAGCTCCAAGTCGTCGCTGCCCGTCATCGACGGAAGGCTCGTGCTGCGGACGGTCTATCCATCGCTCGCACGCGAGGAAAGCTGTGTCAGCTGCCACAACCAACTGCAGCCCGACAACCAGCAATGGCAGCTCAACGAGGTCATGGGTGCGTTTGTGATCGACGTGCCGGTCGAGGCGTTCCTGCAGGGAATCCGCTGGCAGAGCTACAAGGTGGGCGGTGCCCTATTCGTGCTGCTGGCGGGGCTCGGAATTGCGATTGCGGGGCTGCATTTCCGGCAGGCCGGCAAGATCGAAGCGACCGCACGGGAGCTCAGCACGCAGAATTCGAGGTTCGACGCGGCACTAAGATATATGTCGCAGGGCCTCTGCATGTTCGATTCAGAGATGCGGCTGGTCGTTGCGAACGAACGCTATGCGCAGATGTACGGCCTCAAGTCCGAGCAGGTGAAGCCCGGCACGCCATTCAGGGAGATCGTCGAGGCGCGTATCGTGCTCGGCGCGTACGCGGGAGCAAATCCGGAAAGCTATATCAGCGAACGGCTGGCCGCCGTGCGCGAGCCGCATGCTTCCACCAAGATCCAGACGCTGCCCGACGGTCGCGTGCTTGCGATCGTGCATCAGCCGCTGGCGGACGGCGGGTGGGTTGCGACGCATGAGGACATCACCGAGCAGCGCCGCTATGAGGCGAAGATCGCGCACATGGCGCATCATGATTCGCTAACCGACCTGCCGAACCGCAGCCTGCTCAACGAGCGGCTGTTGACTGCACTCGCAGGGGCGAAGCGCGGCGACATCGTTGCGATGCATCTGCTCGACCTCGATCTCTTCAAGAACGTGAACGATACGCTCGGGCATGGGGCGGGCGACAGACTGCTGCAGGAAGTCGCCAAACGCCTGCGCAACACCGTGCGGGAGACCGACACGGTTGCGCGAATGGGGGGCGACGAGTTTGCCGTCATACAAGGCTCGATCGAGCACCCGATGGAAGCGGCCATGCTTGCCGAGCGGGTGATCACCACGCTCAGTCAGGAATATGAGGTCGACGGCCACCAGGTCGTCATCGGTACCAGCGTCGGAATTGCGATCGGTCCGACGGACGGCAGCGATCCCGATCAACTCATCAGGAACGCGGACCTCGCGCTCTATAGGGCGAAGAGTGCAGGCCGCGGCGCCTTTGCCTTCTTCGAATCGGGCATGGACGTCCACATGCAGGCGCGCCGGGCGCTCGAGAACGACATGCGTGCCGCCCTGCCCGCCGGCCAGTTCGAGCTGTTCTACCAGCCGGTGCTCAATCTCGCCCGCAATGAGATCGTCGGCGTCGAGGCGCTCATCCGGTGGCGCCATCCCGAGCGGGGTCTGGTCTCTCCAGGGGAGTTCGTCCCGCTGGCCGAGGAAATTGGCTTCATTGTGCCACTCGGCGAGTGGGTGATCCGGCAAGCCTGCGCTACCGCCGCGAAGTGGCCGAGCAACGTGAAGATTGCCGTCAACCTCTCGCCGGCGCAGTTCAGAAACCCGGGTCTGGTGCAGGTGGTGATGAACGCGCTCGCCAGCTCCGGGCTGCCGCCCGACCGGCTGGAGCTCGAGATCACCGAGAACATCCTCCTGCAGGACGGCGAGGCGACACTTGCCACCCTTCACCGGCTGCGCGAAGTTGGTGTCCACATCGCCATGGACGATTTCGGCACGGGATACTCCTCACTCAGCTATCTGCGCAGCTTCCCGTTCGACAAGATCAAGATCGATCGCTCGTTCGTGAAGGACATCACGGTGCAGACAGGGTCGCTCAGCATCGTGCGCGCGGTTGCGGCGATGGCCAAGGGGCTTGGCATGGAGACCACGGCAGAGGGTGTCGAGACGCAGGAGCAGCTCGAGACCGTGAAGTCAGAGGGCTGCACCGAGATGCAGGGCTACCTGCTCAGCCGTCCGGTGCCGGCGAACGAGATCGAGAAGCTGCTTATGACCTCTCTCGCCGTGGAGCCTGCTGACGTGGAGGAAGCGAAGGCGGAGCACGCGGCCTAA
>JBIOVC010000553.1:0-8242 GCA_044867545.1 Hyphomicrobiaceae bacterium
GAGGAGAACATAGTCACGACGATGCGCGATGCGCGCCGGCGGCATCTCAAGGTCGGCGGTGTCGTCATCCCGAACCGCATTGTGCAGTTCGTCGCGCCTGTCGTCGTCCCCCGCATGCACCTGGAGCTCACCGCGTGGGACCGGGTCGGCTTCGGCCTCGACTTTGCTCCGGCGCGCACGATGAGCCTCAACAACGCCTACGTGCGGTCGCTGGCGCCATCCGAGCTTCTGAATGAGGGCCGGTCGGTGGCCGTCTGGGACACGGTCGACCTCACGATCTCGTCTGCGACGCGGCGCAAGGGTGAGGCGAAATGGAAGCTCGCGCGGGGAGCCCTGATCTACGGCTTTGCCACCTGGTGGACGGCAGAGCTGGTTCCCGGCGTGCAGATCTCGACGGCGCCTGGCGCGCCGTGGACACACTGGGAGCAGCTCTATTTTCCGCTGCTCGCGCCGATCGAGGGGGCGGCCGGGGAGACGCTCGCGGTGCGCATCGGCTCGCAGTCGTCGCCCGAAGCCGGCACGCATCTCTCCTGGAGTGCGCTGGTGCTCGACCGCAACGGCCGGACGAGGTCGCGGCAGGCTCTCGACCTCGACAAGGGGCATCTCTCCTGACAATCACGCTTACGAGCTTTTGACTGCGCGTGAGGCCGGAAACGGGTCTAATAGCCTATGGCGCCGTGGAGAGTGTAAAGCATGGCAGGTAAGCCGTTGGATCCTCGCAAGTTCAGGGACCCGATCGTCACCGCTACCGGGGAGCGCCGGGCAACCGTCGTGCTGAACAAGCTCGAGACGCTGTGGTTCAACACAGGTACGCTCTGCAATATCACCTGCCGGAATTGCTACATCGAGTCGAGCCCGCGCAACGACCGGCTGGCCTACATCGGGCTCGCCGATATCCGGCCCTATCTCGACGAGATCGCGAGCGACCGTCTCGGCACCGAAGAGATCGGGTTCACGGGCGGCGAGCCGTTCATGAACCCCGATATCTGCCCGATGCTCGAGGAGTGCCTGTCGCGTGGCTTCCGGGTGCTGGTGCTGACCAATGCGATGCGGCCTATGCAGCGTCTCAAGGACAGGCTGCTCGACCTCAACCGACGCTACGGCGCCCAACTCGTCATGCGCGTGTCGCTCGACCACTACACGGTGGAGCGGCACGAGGAGGAGCGGGGGCCCGGCACATTCGCACCGACGCTCGCAGGGATCATCTGGCTTGCCCGCAACGGCTTCAACCTGGCGGTGGCGGGACGCACGATGTGGGACGAGGATGAGACGGCCCAGCGCTCGGGCTATCAGCGCCTCTTCGATGAGCATCAGATCCCGGTCGATGCGCACGACCCGGCGCGTCTCGTGCTGTTCCCGGAGATGGATGCGTCCGCTGACGTGCCGGAGATCACGACCGCCTGCTGGGGCATCCTCGGCAAGTCGCCGGATGCGGTGATGTGCGCCACTTCGCGGATGGTTGTGAAGCGGCAGGGCGCGAAGCGCGCGGCCGTGCTGTCCTGCACGCTCATCCCCTATGATGCGGCGTTCGAGATGGGCGCCACGCTGAAGGAGGCGGCGCGGTCCGTTCCGCTCAACCATCCGCACTGCGCCAAGTTCTGCGTCCTCGGCGGGGCGTCGTGCTCGCCGGCCGCGAAGGTGGCGAATACGCAGGTGGAGCACGCCTAACGGGCGGGGCTGATGCACTCGCGTCCAGTCGGCAGAACAGGCGGGCGGCGGCGGCTTGCGCAGTGCGGCAATCGTCCATATACCGGCGCCAGCGCTCCCTTCGTCTATCGGTTAGGACGTCAGATTTTCAATCTGAAAAGACGGGTTCGACTCCCGTAGGGAGCGCCATCCGCGAAAGGCGACGGCTCGTCGATACGTTCGGGCGGCGGATCGGGGATGAGGGAGTTGGAAGCGCGTGCCCGGTCGAGTTGGATGCAGTCCGCCTTTCAGGTGACGTAGAGACCGACATAGTCGTTGACGGGCATGGTCTCGAGCCGCGCCTGGTCGAGGGAGACGTCGAGGATCTTTCGCTGCTGCTTCTCGGCGAAGCGGCGCGCCAGGTTCTTTCGGAACTTGGTCTCGAGCAGCGGGATGCCTTCGGCGCGCCTCCGCCGGTGGCCGATTGGATATTCCACTACGACCTCGGGCAGCACCTCGCCGCCTTCGAGCTCGATGGTGAGCGCATTGGCGATCGAGCGCTTATCGGGATCGTGGTAGTCGCGGGTGAAGGACTTGTCCTCGACGCACTCGATTTTGGCGCGCAGCTCGTCAATACGGGGATCGCGGGCGATCTCGTCCTCGTAGTCGGCGGCGGTTAGTCTGCCATGGATCAGCGGCACCGCCACCATGTACTGGATGCAATGGTCGCGATCGGCCGGATTGTGCAGCGGACCCTTCTTGTCGATGATACGCACGCAGGCCTCGTGCGTCCTGATCCTGATGCGGGCGATGTCGGCGGAAGACTTGCCCACGCCGAGCAGCTGGCCTCGCAGCGCCATCGCCGCCTCCACCGCGGTCTGGGCGTGGAACTCTGCCGGGTAGGAAATCTTGAAGAGCACGTTTTCCATCACATAGGAGCCGTAGGGTCGCTGGAAGCGGAACGGCTGGCCCCTGAAGGAGACGTCGTAGAAGCCCCAGGTCTTCGCGTTGAGCGCCCCGGGGTAGCCCATCTCGCCGGTGGCTGCGATCATCGCCAGGCGCACGGCGCGGCTCGTCGCATCGCCCGCCGCCCAGCTCTTGCGGGAGCCGGCGTTGGGAGCGTGGCGGTAGGTGCGCAGCGATTGCCCGTCGATGAAGGCGAGCGAGAGCGCGTTGATGATCTCATCGCGGCTGAGGCCGAGCAATCCCGCCGCCACCGCGGTCGATGCAACCTTGACCAGCACGACGTGGTCGAGGCCGACCTTGTTGAAGGAGTTCTCGAGCGCCAGGCAGCCCTGGATCTCGTGCGCCTTGATCATGGCGGTCAGCACGTCGCGCATGAGGAGCGGCGGCTTGCCGGCGGCGACGTTGTTGCGCGAGATCCAGTCGGCGATGGCGAGGATGCCGCCGAGGTTGTCGGACGGGTGTCCCCATTCGGCTGCGAGCCAGCAGTCGTTGAAGTCGAGCCACCGGATGATGGTGCCGATGTTGAAGGCGGCGGCGACGGGGTCCAGCTCGAATTGCGTGCCCGGCACCCTGGCGCCGTTCGGCACGATGGTGCCCTTGACGACGGGACCGAGCAGCTTGGTGCAGGCCGGATACTCGAGGGCTTCCAGACCGCAGCCCAGCGTATCGATGAGGCAATTGCGCGCGGTCTCGTAGGCGAGCGGGCTGTCGACCCGGTAGCCCAGCACATAGTCGGCGATGTCGACCATCGCTTGGTCGGGGGGCGGCCGCTCGTTGCTGATCGGGGCGCTCATGCTGCTATCTCCAAGGGGGAGTGGGCCGGTCGGCGGCGGTTCTTCAGCTGGCCACGGTCGTATGCCGGCGCTGTAGCACGCGCATGAGCGGCGGCACCAGGATGAAGGCCGCGGCACAGACGATCAGGAAGGCCGACAGCGGGGAATAGAGGAACGTCATCGGGTCGCCCTGGCTGATCGACATGGCGCGGCGGAAATGGGTCTCGGCCATTGGGCCCAGGATCAGCCCGATCAGCACCGGCGCGATCGGGAAGTCGTAGACGCGCATGACGTAGCCGAGGAGGCCGATGACCAGCATGATCAGGAGGTCCCACCACGAGGTCGAGACGCCCCAGACGCCGACAAGGGAGAAGATCATGATGCCCGCGTAGAGATAGGGGCGCGGGATCAACAGCAGACGCACCCAAAGCCCGACGAGCGGCAGATTGAGGACGAGCAGCATCAGGTTGCCGATGTAGAGGGAGGCGATCAGGCCCCACACCAACGAGGTGTTGGACTGGAACAGCAAGGGCCCGGGCTGCAGGCCGTAGTTCTGGAACGCGGCGAGCAGGATGGCGGCGGTGGCCGAGGTCGGCAGGCCGAGTGTCAGCAACGGCACGAGCACGCCGGCTGCAGAGGCATTGTTGGCCGCTTCCGGGCCCGCCACGCCTTCGATGGCGCCTTTGCCGAATTCCTCGGGCTTCTCGGCGAGCCTGCGCTCGAGCGTATAGGAGAGGAAGGTCGGGATCTCGGAGCCGCCTGCCGGGAGCGCACCGATCGGAAAGCCGATCATGGTGCCTCTGATCCAGGGCTTCCACGAGCGGCGCCAATCCTCCATCGTCATCCAGGTGCCTCCCGTCAGCGGATTGATGGCGGGCGGAGCGCTGGCGAAGCGGCTCGCCACGTAGAGGCACTCGCCGACCGCGAACAGCGACACCAGCACGATGGTGAACTGGACGCCGTCCAGGAGTTCTGGGTTGCCGAACACCATGCGCGCCTGGCCGGTCTGCTGGTCGATGCCGACGACGCCGAGGGCGAGACCGAGGAACAGGGCGATGAAGCCGCGCACCTGGGACGTTCCCATCACCACCGAGACCGAGGTGAAGGCGAGGATGATCAGCGCGAAGTAGTCCTCCGGTCCAAACAGGAACGCGAGCTCGGCGATCACGGGTGCGAGGAAGGTGAGGCCCAAGGTGCCGATGGTACCGGCCACGAACGAGCCGATCGCGGCGGTCGCCAGAGCGGCCGCACCGCGACCCCTGCGCGCCATGCGGTTGCCCTCGAGCGCGGTCATCATCGAGCCCGACTCGCCCGGCGTATTGAGCAGGATCGAGGTGGTCGAGCCGCCGTACATGGCACCATAGAGGATGCCGGCGAACATGATGAAGGCGGCCTCGGGCGCGAGCTTCACTGTGACCGGGAGGAGCAGCGCGATGGTCAACGCCGGGCCGATGCCCGGCAGCACACCGATCGCGGTGCCGAGAACGCTGCCGATGAAGGCCATCAAGAGATGGAAGGGCTGCAGCGCCACGGCGAAGCCGGCGATGAGGGCGGTGAAGCTCTCCATGATCGGGCGCCCCTAGTAGCCGGGAATGAGCTCGAGAAGGGCGGGCAGCCGCACAAGCTCGCCCAGGCTGACGCCGAGCAGGGTGAACCCGTACCAGGCAGCGGCACCGATGGCTGCACCCAGCGCGAGGTCGAACAGGGTACGCCCGGATCCGAACGCCCTGGTCGTGAGCGCGAAGACGAGCGCCGAGGTCACCGCGAAGCCGAACCGCTCCATCGTGTAGAGCGGCGCGGCGGCTCCGGCGATGGCGGTCAGCAGGGCGGGCCAGGACGCGGACTGGTGGTCGGCCGCCACATCCTCTGCGTCCTGCGGGTCGAACCGCTCGCCTCGCGCGATCTGGACGAGCAGGAGTAGGCCCAACAGGACGAGCCCCGCTCCGGCGGCGGTCACGTAGAGACCCGGACCGACGCCGGCATAGGTGGTAAAATGCTCAAGCTGCGAGGCGCCGTAGAGCCACACGGCGCCGATCGCAACGACCGCAATTGCGAGCCACCACGGCCTGGGCTGTGCCGGGCCCTCGACCTCGGGCCCGGAGGATGGACCGTCCGTCATGAGCTTCGCCCCACGGGCCCGGGCTACTTCGCCAGGCCGAGGTCAGCCAGGCTCGTCGCCCACCTCTTCTTCTCGTCGTTGAGGAAGGCAACGAACTTGTCGCCCGACAGGTAGGCGTCCTCGAGCCCCTGCTTGGCGAGTCCGTCCTTCCATTCCTTGGTCTTGGCGAGCTTGTCGAGACGTTCGAGCCAGGTCTTGCGACCGGCCGCCGACATGCCGGGTGCTCCGACCACGCCGCGCCAGTTGCCGATCACGACATTGACGCCCTGCTCCTTGAGCGTCGGCGCATTGACACCCAGCACACGCTTCTCGGAGCTCACAGCGATCAGCCGAATGCGGCCTGCATCGGCCTGTGGCTTCAACTCCGAGATGCCGGAGATGGCGGCGGTCAGCTTGCCGGCAGCCAGCGTGGTGACCACTTCGGCGCCGGAGAATGCCACGAAATTGACCTTGGACGCCGGCACGCCCTGCTGCTTGCCGATGAGCGCCAGCATGACGTGGTCGACGCCGCCGGCCGAGCCACCGCCGACGGAGACCTTGCCCGGGTCCTTCTTCAGGGCCTCGACGAAGTCCTTGGCGGTCTTGATCGGGCTGTCGGCGGGGACGGCGAGCGCATTGTACTCGAAGGTCAGCCGGGCGAGCGGGGTGACCTGATCCAGCGTCACCGGCGACTTGTTGGTGATGATGCCGCCGACCATGATCACGCCCATGAACATGATGGCGTTGTCGTTGCCCTTGTCGCGGATGAAATCGGCAAGCCCGAGCGTGCCGGCAGCGCCGCCCTTGTTGGTGAAGTTGGCGCCGTCCTTGAAGATGCCGGACGACTGCAGCGTGGCCATAGTCAAGCGGCCGGTGCCATCCCAGCCGCCACCGGGGTTGGCGGGGATCATGACCTTGGCCGGCTCGGCAAGCGCCGGCAGCGAGACCACGGCGAGCGCTGCCGCCGCGGCGAGAATCCTCGATTTCATGGACTTTCCTCCTGTTGTCGATCTTGTTCCGGAAGCTTGCCGCGGCACGTGGTGACCGCTTCTGTCAGCAGGCGGCGGAACCTCCAGTTTATAGATGGAATGCTGGAGGTGTGTAAGCGAAATTGCTTCACTTGGCGCGGCTTGGCCGTGCATCGACAAGGTCTTCGGCGATCTCCTGGATTCGCGGGCCGTGCAGGTGCGAAAGGCGGGTGCATGACCCTCTGGGGACGGGCAAGTCACTTATGAGATCTTTATGAGACGCCCCTCGCCCACGCCTCGATTTCTTATGCGCCATTCAGCAAGTGTGTGCACGCAAGGCTGACACGCCCGGGCGGTCCGTGGTCCTGCTCGGCCGGCTGCGAGGAGAAATCGCATGGTCATCGACTACGCGCTCGGGGGCGCCGTGACGGCAGCCCTTCTCGTCTATCTCATCTACGTGCTGCTTCGGCCCGAGCGCTTCTGAGCGGTCTCGCTGCCCCTCACCCCCAATAACCAACGACCGGTCTCGACGGAGTTCTTGTTCATGGAAAGCTCGACGCTGCGCAAGCGCATGCCGATTTCGGCGCTCGCCGACCCCGAGATCATCGTCCCGGCTATCGGCACGGCCTTCGCCAAGCTCGATCCGCGCACGCTCATCAGGAACTCGGTGATGTTCGTGGTCGAGGTGGTCGCGGCGCTCACTACCATTCTCTTCGTTGGAGACCTTGTTTCCGGCGGCGAGAACCTCGCCTTCAGCTTCCAGATCATCCTGTGGCTCTGGTTCACCGTACTGTTCGCCAACTTCGCCGAGGCGGTTGCCGAGGGCCGCGGTAAGGCCCAGGCCGACGCACTCCGGCAGACGCGCACCGAAACCCAGGCGAAGTTGCTGAGCGGGTCCGATCGCACCAGACACAAGTCGGTGCCGGGCACCAGCCTCAAGGTCGGCGACGTTGTGCTGGTCGAGGCCGGCGACATGATCCCGTCGGACGGCGAGGTCATCGAGGGTATCGCTTCCGTCAACGAGGCGGCGATCACCGGTGAGTCGGCGCCGGTCATCCGTGAGGCCGGCGGCGATCGCTCGGCGGTGACCGGCGGCACCCAAGTGCTTTCCGACTGGATCGTGGTGCGGATCACGGCGGCTACCGGCTCTACCTTCCTCGACCGCATGATCAGGCTGGTCGAAGGTGCCGAGCGCCAGAAGACGCCGAACGAGATCGCCCTCAACGTGCTGCTCGCAGGGCTCACCATCGTCTTCCTGCTGGCCGTGGCGACGATCCCGAGCTTTGCGAGCTATGCCGGCGGCAGCATTCCTGTGGTGGTGCTGGTCGCCCTGTTCGTCACGCTCATTCCGACCACGATCGGCGCGCTCTTGTCGGCAATCGGCATCGCCGGCATGGATCGCCTCGTGCGCTTCAACGTGCTGGCGCTGTCCGGGCGCGCGGTGGAGGCGTCGGGCGATGTCGATACGCTGCTGCTCGACAAGACCGGCACCATCACGCTCGGCAACCGCCAGGCCACCGAGTTCAAACCACTGCGTAGCGTTGCCGAGCAGGAGCTTGCCGATGCGGCGCAGCTTGCCTCGCTCGCCGACGAGACGCCGGAAGGGCGCTCCATCGTCGTGCTCGCCAAGGAGAAGTACGGTATCCGCGGCCGCGACATGGCCGAGCTCAAGGCTCGCTTCATCCCATTCTCGGCGCAGACCCGCATGAGCGGCGT
Organism: Hyphomicrobiaceae bacterium; assembly: GCA_044867545.1. Classification (GTDB taxonomy): domain Bacteria; phylum Pseudomonadota; class Alphaproteobacteria; order Rhizobiales; family Hyphomicrobiaceae; genus DATLZB01. The sequence continues at coordinate 8,148 of JBIOVC010000553.1, forward strand.
CGAGTTCGGCGGCACAAGTATTCGCAAGGGGGCGGTCGACGCCGTGCTCGCTCATCTGGATGGGGCAGGTGGTGGCGCGCGCGCCGCCGTCAAGG
>JBIOVC010000554.1:0-3592 GCA_044867545.1 Hyphomicrobiaceae bacterium
GCCGAGCACTCCATCGACTGCGGCCAGCGCGCCGTCGCGTACCACATTGCGGCACGCTCGCATCTCGATGCCAGCGACTACGAGCTTCGCCGCCTGCGCGAGGATCTCGGCGCGGCGTTGCAGCGGCCGACGGGAGTGCTGAGGCTGGTTTCGGCGCGGCGGACCACCACGTCGAAGCCGCGGCAGGTCGCACTCGCCGCCTGATCTGCGGTCAGGCCCAATCAGTTAACGCTGGCCGGTGCCGACGAATAGCGCGTGCTCTCGAAGATGGCGGCCGCCGGATCGACCACCCTCGCGCCAAAGCTCTGCACCTCGAGCACGGCGAGCCCGCGCTCGGCGGTGCCATCGGACAGCAGCCGCACCGGTCCGTCGACACCTGTGAACCCGCTCGCGCGGGTCAGGTTCTCGGCCGAAAAGCGGGCACCGCGCGCACCGCTGCGGGAGAGGCCGACGGCAATGGTCACGGCGTCATGCGCAAGGCTTGCAATGCGCGGCGGCGCAGATCCGTAGTTCTTGCCAAAGCGCTCGGCGAAGTCGCGCCAGCCTCTGGGGTCCGGCGCCGGGAACCAGCCGCCGACGAACGCTGCGTCGCGGCCGAGATTCGCATAGTCCCAGCCGCCGCTGCCGATCAGCTTGATCTGCTGCGTGTCGATCTGGTTATACGAGATCAGCGGCCCGATATTGGGGAGCGTCTCTGGTCCCCCCGGCAGGAACACGGCATCGACCGGTCCACCTTGCTCCTCGGCCTGCTTGAGGGCGTCCACCAGCCGCCGCGTCGGCTCCAGCATGCCGTTGACCTGCGGCTGATAGCGCTCGATCGCGACGACGGCGCCTTGATGCCGCGACACCGCCTGCACGAAGGCCTTCTGGGTGAGCTGGCCGTAGGAATCCTCCGGTATCAGTGCAGCGAACCGCTTGCGGCCCTGTCCGGCGGCGTAGGAGACGACGCGGTCCACCTCAGGCTCGGCAAGGAAGCTCAGCAGGTAGACGCCGTTCCCCGCCACCTGACGATCGTTCGAGAAGGCGATTACCGGCACGTTCGCCTGGCGCGCGACCGGCGCCACGGCCTTGACCGATGCGGCGAGCAGCGGACCGAGGATCAGCTCGGCGCCGTCCTTCACCGCCTGCTCGGCGGCGGCACGCGCGCCATCGGGCGTGCCCTTGTCGTCCCTGACGACGAGCTGGAACGACGGGTCGTCGAGCTCGAACATGGCAAGCTCGCCGGCCTGCTTCATGGCCTTGGCGATGAACGCGGTCTGCCCGGGAGCCGAGAGCGGCAGCAGCATGGCGACCTTGACTCCCGGCCGCTTGCCGGCACCGCCAACCTGGCCATCGAGATCGCCTACGGCGCCTGTCGTCATCGACGAGGTCAAGCCGCCGACCGCGCAGGCAGCGGCCAGCAGGCCGGCAAGCACCGGCGCGAGAAGGCTGCGGACAGCCCCCAGCATTGCCAGTACGGCAGCGCCAAACCTCATCCCGTGTGCCCCAGTGATGCGGCCCGAATCGGCTTTATCACGTATTCGCCCGAATGCTTAGCGACCGGCTTTCAAAGCCGACGCAATTCTGCAACATCTGCCTCAATTCAGGCCAATTGGCGGCTGCGACGGCGCATGAGACTGATTCGCTGACGGAGGCGAGATGGCGGACCGGCCTGGCGAGAACGACGCGGAAACGACCGGCGGGAGACTGGCAGAGCGCGTGGCGGCCGAGATCGGTGCGCTCGCCTCGGAGCCGCTGGCGCCGGGGCTCTATCTGGTCTCCACCCCGATTGGCAACCTCGCCGACATAACGCTGCGCGCCTTGGCGGTGCTCGCCGGCGCCGACCAGCTCTATTGCGAGGACACGCGCCACAGCCGGAAGCTCTTGTCGCGCTACGGCATCTCGCGCGGGCTCGGCGCCTATCACGAGCACAACGCCGAGCAGATGCGGCCGCGAATCCTTGCTGCCCTTGCCGCCGGGAAATCGGTTGCGCTCGCAACCGATGCGGGGACGCCGCTCATCTCTGACCCGGGCTTCAAGCTTGCGCGGGCGGCACTCGATGCGGGTCATCGCGTGATCCCGGTGCCGGGACCGTCGGCGGTCCTCGCGGCGCTCGCCGGGGCGGGGTTGCCGACCGACACATTTCTGTTCGCCGGGTTCCTGCCGCCGAGATCCGCTGCGCGCCGCGCACGCCTCAAGGAGCTCGAGAGCGTGGCGGCGACGCTCGTGCTCTTCGAGGCGCCGTCGCGGCTCGCCGACACGCTCGACGACCTCGCTGCCGTGCTCGGCGACCGCTCCGGAGCGGTCGCGCGCGAGCTCACCAAGCTCTACGAGGACATCCGGCGCGATACACTCGCCGGGCTCGCCCAATGGGCGCGCGAGACAGAGGTGCGCGGCGAGATCGTAGTGCTGGTTGCGCCGCCGGGCTCACGAGAGATCACGGAGGAGGCGATCGCGGAACGGCTCCGGCCGGCGCTCGAGACGATGAGCGTGCGGGATGCGGTGAAAGCGGTAGCCGAGGCGCTTGGCGCGCCGAAGTCGCGCGTGTACGATTTGGCGGTGAGGCTCAGGCGAGGTGAAGGCGAGTGATCGGACCCGAGGCAACCATCGTGCGTGATGCACGGCGCAGGCGCGAGCGGAGCGGCCGGATCGCCGAGCTGATCGCGGCGGTATACCTCCTCGCCAAGGGCTACCGGATCCTCGCCCGGCGCCACAAGACTCCGCTCGGCGAGATCGATCTCATCGCGGTGCGCGGCCAGCGCCTCGCATTCGTCGAGGTGAAGCAGCGCGCATCCACGGATGCGGCCGAGGCGGCGCTGACGGTGCGACAGGCGCAGCGCGTTGCACGCGCCGCCGAGCGCTGGGTGTGGCGACATCCGAAATACCGCGACCATGAGATCGGTCTTGATGCGGTGCTGATCGTGCCGGGACGGCTGCCGCGGCATGCGCACTATGCGCTGCAATCAATCTAGCCATGGCTCTCAAAGTCGCCTGCCAGATGGACCCAATCGAGCGGATCGACATCCGCGGCGATTCGACGTTTGCGATCCTGCTCGAGGCGCAACGGCGCGGGCACACGCTGTTCTATTACACGCCGCCGAACCTCTCGCTGCTGGGCGACCGGCTGCTCGCGCGCGGGGCGATGCTCGAGGTTCAAGACCGGATCGGCGACCATTACCGGCTCAGCGATCCGCATACGGAGGAGCTTGCCGATCTCGACGTGGTGCTGCTGCGTCAGGACCCGCCGTTCGACATGGCCTATATCACCACGACCCACCTGCTCGAGCGCATCCACCCGGCGACGCTCGTCGTCAACGATCCGGCGCACGTACGCAATGCGCCGGAAAAGGTGTTCGTGCTCGACTTCCAGGACCTGATGCCGCCGACGCTTGTCACGCGCAATCCGGAGGACGTGCGCGCCTTCCGCGAGGCGCACAAGGACATCATCCTGAAGCCGCTCTACGGCAACGGCGGCGCGGCGGTGTTCCGCTCCGGGCCGGGGGACACCAACCTCAACTCGCTGATAGAGCTGTTCCTGACGGTATTCCGCGAGCCGTTCATGGTGCAGCAGTACCGGCCCGAGGTGCGCGAAGGAGACAAGCGCATCATCCTG
>JBIOVC010000555.1:0-2177 GCA_044867545.1 Hyphomicrobiaceae bacterium
ACGCGATTGCGCCATTGAGAGCCAAGGCGGAGGCGCAGGGCTCCGGCGATTTCACTCCGCTGTGGGCGGGCCAAGCCGCGGCACTCGGGCGGGAGATGCCAGCCGGCGAGCTGACCAAGCGACTTGCCGGCGACGCGTTGACGAGGCTGGCTTCCCTCGCGAGCCGCTCCTGACATTGCCGACATGCCGCTGCAGAACCGCGTCACTCCGGAGGGCGAAATCGTCGCCGACCCGGCGCGCGGGCTGATGATGGGCAACCGGGGCGGGCGACTGCATGATGAGACAAGGACGCTCGGTCGGCGGCGTTGGGCCTCGAAGCAGTGGATCGCATGCCGCCTCGACTTCCGTGGACGCCGGCGCGAGGTGATGGGGCCCCGCAGCTACACGGAGCTGTTCTTCCTCGACGAGGCGACCGCCCTCGCCGCGGGGCATCGGCCTTGCTTCGAGTGCCGGCGTGAGGACGCCCGAGCCTTCGCTGCGGCCTGGGCCAAAGCGCAAGGCGGAAACAGGTCTCCGACCGCAGCCGAGATGGACCGGGTTCTGCACGGCGAGCGGCTGACGCCGGCGGGCGATAAGGGTACTTTCCGCACCGCGCTCGGCCACCTTCCGGATGGCGCAATGATCCGGGACGCGACCGGACCACGTCTCCTCATACGCGACCTTCTGATGCGCTGGACGCCGGCCGGCTATTGCGATCCCGTGCTGACCGTCCCGGCCCTCATCGTCGAGATACTGACACCGCCGAGCATCATCGCCGTACTGAAAAGCGGATACGCGGCAATGGTGCATGAAACGGCGCTCGCTTCACGGTAGACAAGCTGCCGGGACGGCCTTCTTTGAGCACGTGTACTGCCCAATGACCCGATCGAGCCTCAACCAGACGCTTCACCGCGCCTACCTTCTGCTCTTCGTCCTGCTCGCCGTCGCGTTCCTCGCGCGGCTTGCCGAGTACATCCCGGGCTTTCCACCGGCCAGAGTCGCGCTCGCCCAAAGCATCTACGAGTACATGAGGGACATGGCGCTGGTGTTCATCACCGTGATCGCCGCCTACCTCGCCAATGTGTTCCAGAAGCGGTCGAAGTTCGTGGAAAGCCTCGAGGAGGAGTGGCGCGGCATCGTCCGCACGAAGTCGGCGCTCTACTCGTTCTGCGAGAAGTCGTTCCCGACGGCAGACGACTACATCGGCGCCTTCTGCCGGATCAGCGAGACACTCGACAACATGCGCATCGTCTACAGCAACGCGGGGGAGACCGACGAGCTCGTCGGTCTCTATCCGTACGCGCCGCTGCATGACATGCGCCGCGCCCTGCAGACGCTCGATCCACGCAAGAACCAGAACATCACGCCCGAGCATAGGAAGCTCGTCCGCGACGCCATCCTGCAGAGCTTCTATGCGCTTCGCGAGAACTTCCTGGAAGAGCTCGACCTCGAGGCGCCGGACAATCCGCTGCTGATCTCCGGCGGGCGGCGCCTCAAGAAGCCCGGCTCGACGCGGCAGGCGAAGGCACTGCAGGAGCAGCAGAAGCGGCGTCAGGCCAGGAATGGTGCGGGACGCCGGGAGGATGTCGACAAGCTGCTGGCCGACCTCTACACCAAGGAGCAGGGCGGGGCGTGAAGCAGCCGCCTCAAGCCCGCGGCTGCGAGGTGTAGATCGGCGTGCTTACGTGCACCGCCGCCTGCTTGACGACCTGGTGCGGGACCTCGAGGGCCGCGTAGGCTGCGTTGATCCGGCGCGCCATCACCGAGAGATACTCGATGACCTCGTCGGGGAGCATGGCCGAGGCGTAGCGGTCCGGGTGATAGGTCTTTGAGAGTTGCAGATAGGCCTGCCGCACGGCCTCCCAGTCGGAGTCGGGAGCTAGCCCCAAGATCTGGTGGGGGTCGAACTCGTCGCGCGAGCGGTGATTGAGATTCTGCCCCCTCGGCACGCCGACGGGCCGCAACTGATCGATCTGCGCCTTCGCCATGTAGCGCTTGTCGCCGCCGTAGGGCTCGAACTCGATGAAGGCGCCGGTGCTGTTCAGCACGTCGCCGAGCGTCTTGCCGGCAGCCACCATCAGCTTGCCTTTGATCTGTGTGCCATCGGTGAGCGTGATCTCGACCGGCACCGCGCTCGGCTCCGGGACATTGTCGATCTTGTTTCGCTCGAACATGCGCACACCCTCCCGTGTCGTTTC
>JBIOVC010000556.1:0-8199 GCA_044867545.1 Hyphomicrobiaceae bacterium
CGGGAATGCTCTCGAACGCGGCGATGAAGAGCTGCATGGCGGGACCCCCAAGAGCGGAGTCCTCTCAAGAATCCACGATTCGCGACTTTGCAAGCCCCATCACCTCAGGTCATATGCGATTCCCCTGAGGCTGAAGGGGTCACCACCGAGAGTAGAAGATGCCTTGGGAACAAGGCGCAATCGTTTGCAATGGGTTGCTATGAACTTTGGCCCTCAAATGAATGGCACATGTTTGGCACATGCCGTACCTTGGACCTTTGAATTGTCAGGACAATTTACCGTTTCCCGTGCGGCTCATAACCTGAAGGTCGTTGGTTCAAATCCAACCCCCGCAACCACCTTGATTTGCAGTGCTCTTTGCGCTGGTGCCCTTTCCGAGTTCTTGGCCCCCTGTGCCAGCGCGAGGATACCCGCGAGTTCGCCCTTGAGCTCAAGGCGGTACTGGCCTTCCTCCGGAATAATCCGGACCTCCTCGATCAAGCCGCGCAGCGTCTCGAATGTCTCTCGGCCCTCCTCGGCGTCGTGGAACAGCGCCTCGAGGGCATCGACACGAGTGCGATAGATCATGGCCAGGTTGGGATGCAGGAGCGGCTCCTCTTTGGGGCTCGTCGCCAGCTCCCTGCTCAATCTCGACTTCTCCGCCTCCAGCTCCTTGAGCTTGACGTTGATGGCCTGGGCATCGCCACCCTCAAGGATCACGTCCACGAGACGCTTGATCTGCCGGTCTATACGTTCCAGCTCGCGCCGCATGGTGGCCTTGGCGGACGATGCCTCAGAGCGGCTCTTGTTGACCTCGGCGATGAACTCCCGCGCGAACTCTTCGAACAGTGCCGGCTCCATGAGGCGCGACTTGAGGCCGTCGAGGATCGCATTCTCGACATCGTCGCCGCGAACTGTGATGCCGTTGGCGCAGGTGGCCCGGTCGCGGGCACCCGCGCACGCAAACCGGCTGGCGCCGTACTTGGTGTAGTTTGCGCCACACACACCGCATTTCATCAGGCCCGATAGCAGATAGCGCGGGCGCTGGTGCTTCCAGAATTCTGTTTTCTTGCGATCGGGACGCGTGTCGCGAGCCATTTGGGCTTGCCGCGCCTTCACCGCATCCCAGAGCTCCTGCGGGACGATGCGCAGCTCTGGAACATCCTTGATAATCCACGCCTCGCGCGGATTAAGGCGCGATTGGCGCCGACCGGTCTCGGGGTTCTTCATGAACTTGAGGCGGTTCCACACGAGCTTCCCGACGTAGAGCTCGTTGTTGAGAATCCCGGTTCCTCGGGTCGCGTTACCGTTTATGGCTGACGGACCCCACGTCCCGCCAGACGGGCCGGCTATGCCCTTGCGGTTGAGTGCCTTGGCAATCGAGCGGGGCGACTCGCCGGCCACATAGGCCTGCAGAATGCTACGTACGACTTCGGCCTCTTGCGGATTGATTGACCGCACCCCGAGCTCGAATTCTCCGTCGGTGCCGGCCTTGCGCACGACATCGTATCCATACGAGTTGCCGCCGCCGGAGCGCCCGTTCTCGACGCGGCCGCGCAAGCCGCGATGGGTCTTCTCGGCCAACTGCTTGACGTAGAGCGCCCCCATAGTGCCGGACAATCCGACGTGCAGCTCCGAGATGGCGCCTTCGCTCACGGTGATCAGCTTGATGCCCAGAAAGGTGAGCCTCTTGTAGAGGTGTGCCACGTGCTCCTGGTCGCGTGAGAGACGGTCAAGAGCCTCGGCAACAAGGACATCGAACATGCCCCGCTGGGCTTCATCGAGCAGCTTCTGATAACCCGGACGGAGATTTGATGTACCGCTCATGGCGCGGTCGTGATAGGCGTGCAGGTAGGTCCAGCCTTCACGCTCGATGCGCTCACGGCAGACCCTGATCTGGTCGTCGATCGAGGCGGTGCGCTGGAGATCAGTCGAATACCGAGCGTAGATTACGGCGCGCATTGGTGTACTGCTCCCGACGACTACCTAGCGTATTGCTCAAATAGCATTCCGAGCGGGCCTGCAAGGCGCAACTGATCCTCGATCGAGGCTTCGCGCCGCAGATCGGACGAATAGCGGGCACAGAGCGCGACGCGGAGCATGACATCCCCTCAGCTCCTGGCTGTCCAGTCCTGCCAGTCCAGTCCAGGCACGCGGTCGAACTCCGACACATTGGCCGTCACGAGTGTGGCGCCACTACGGAGCGCCTGGGCCGCTATCAACAGGTCGTAGGGTCCGATCGGCGTGCCGGCGGCCTCCAGGGTCGCCCGCAGGTCCCCGGCCGTCTGGGCATCCTCCTCACCGAAGGGGGTGGCCTCTATGCCACCTGACAGGAACGCGCGCAGGCGCTCGGCGTTCTCACGGCGGCGTGCGCTGCGGGCCACGCCGTACCACAGCTCGTAGAGCACGATCGACGATACGGCGATGGCGGCTTCCCGCGACACGGCGCGGCGCAGGCGCTTGCGGAAAATGGCCGGCTCGTTCTTGAGCAGCGCGATGACCGCGTTGGTGTCGAGCAGGTAGCTCACGCGAACGGGTCCTTCGGCTCGGGCATCGGCGGCTGGCGGCGTCCGTCCTCCATGAAGGGCACATCGGCGAAGCGGTCGAGCTCGGCGAACCAGGTGTCGAGATCGGTGACGATCGGCTCCAGGAGAATGCCGCCCTCGACACGGCGCACACGGACCCGGTCTCCGGGAAGCCGGAAGGCCAGCGGCAGGCGCACGGCCTGGCTGCGGCCATGCATGAAGATCTTGGCAATGCCGGTATCTGACATAGTGTCCTCGGCGACTTGATGTATATCTTCAATGTATATCATCTCGGCGCCTCGCGGCAAGTGGGGTTCATCGCTTCTTGGCAGGGTCGTTGTCGTTGGCGGCACGCAGACTCTTGAGGTACTCCCGGGCGATCTGCCGGCCGAGGGCACGGGCGATCGACAGGATGCGCGGATCAATAGGCGCATCCTGAGCGCCATCGTCTTTGCCGGCGCTTTGTGGGCGCGCGTTCGGATCCTTGGGCTCGGAGGGGTCGTTCTCAGTCATGTGCTGTAGCACGTTGCCAAAGCCATCGTGGAAGGGCCGCCGCAGCGCCAGCCGTCGGCGTCGCGCTCTCGAAGGGCATTGAAGTGGCGTCTGCAGAGGTGCGTGCTGAAGGTCTGCCATCGACCAGGTGAAAAGCGACTGCCGGACGGACGAGTGCCAGGGACAGGGCGCCGCCAAGACCGACGCACAACGCCATGGAAGCTACGGCGGCGAGGCGCCAGGCTGTTGCCTGTCTGCGCGTACGCACGACATGCCGTCTCCACGCTGAGAGGGCTGCCGCGTAGCATGTGGGCATGGCGGCAGCGATGGATGGATCGACGCCCAGCGCCCTTGCGACGGCAAGAGCCATTGGCACCGGCTGCGGGCGGCGCCTGGGCGCGAGGAACACGGCGAGGCCGACGAGCTGCAAGGTCAGGCCGGCCGCCAGGGCGACCTGGTGCGCCTGCGCCGGATAGTGCCCGCCATCCGCCGGCCACTGGGCGATGATGAGACCGGCCAGGCACTGCAGGCCGAACGCCGCGCCCATGTTGAGAACGCCCAGGGCGGCGTTGGCGCGTCCGACAATTTCCTTCGGGAAATAGCGTGCGAGGCTTGCGAAGCTCAGCACCGTCGTGGAGCCGGCGGCAGCGATGATCGCGAACAGCAGGTGAGTCGCGACCGGCAGCCCGAAAAGCAGCGCGAGCTGGGCCGCCATGGAGAGGATGAGCGTACCGGCGAGGAACGTCTCCGTGGAGATGCCCACGCGGCGCAGGCGCTCGGCGAGCGCGCCCAGCAGGAGCGCACTCGCCGACAGGACGGCCGCCATCAGGGTCAGATGCTCGACGACGGCGGCGCGATCGAGCCCCGCAACGTCCGTCAGCCACGGCGCGGCCCACAGTCCCTGCAGCGACCAGGATATGCCGACGCCGGTCGATCCCAGTGGCGCTATGCGCCAGAGAACAAAGTCGCTCTCGCTCCAGCCTGGTGAGAGCGCCGCCGTCGGAGGTGACGGCGAGCAAGGTTAGCAACCGGTAACGGGATGGGAAGTGGCGGGTCTTGAGGATCGCGGGGTGAAGTCATCCCAACCTCAAGGATCCATCCCAATGAGCGACAAGCCCATCAGCGATCTTCGCCGCCGCATGCTCGAGGACATGGCCGTCCGCCGCATGGGCGAGAAGACCAAGACCGATTACATCAAGCACGTCGAGGCGTTCACGCGGTTTCTCGGCCGCGCCCCCGACACCGCGACGGGCGAGGACCTGCGCCGCTTCCAAGTGCACGAGCTGCAACAGGGTAGCCGGCCGCCCAAGATGAACACGCAGGTCTCGGCGCTGCGCTTCTTCTTCGGCAAGACGCTCGGCCGGCTCGACCTCGCCCACCAGCTCGCGCGTGTTGACTACCCGCGCAAGCAGCCGCGCGTGCTGCCGATGGACGACGTCGCCCGCCTGCTCGAGGCGGCTCCTGGCCCCGGCCTCAAGTACAAGGCCGCACTCGGCGTTGCCTACGGTGCCGGCTTGCGCCCCTGCGAGGTCGTGATGCTGCGCGTCACGGACATCGACAGCAAGCGCACGCTGATCCGGGTCGAGCAGGGCAAGGGTAAGAAGGACCGGTACGGCCTGCTGTCGCCCCAGCTGCTCGCCATCCTGCGCGCCTGGTGGCTGCAATGCCGTTCACCGAGCTGGCTGTTCCAGGGACAAGACCCGCTGCGGCCGATGACAGAGCGCCAGCTCAATCGCGCGTGTCACGAGGCGGCCGATGCGGCGGGGCTCGGTACGTGGATCACGCCGCGCACGTTGCGCCATTCCTTCGCGACGCATCTGATGGAGGCAGGCGTCGATGTCAGGATCATCCAGGTGTTGTTCGGTCCCCCGACATACTGCCCGCGAACAGGCGGGTGATGTCCACATTACCTACCGGTTCCATCCCCGCTTCGGCGAAGCCGTGATGGTGAGGCGACGCCTCGAACGTGGCGGTGTCCCGTTCGTGGTCGTGCTCCAGCCCGATGGATCGTTCGCTTGCCTGCCAGCGTGGATGACCGAACCGCAGGCTTCGCGATTCGAGATCAACGCGCAACCGTGCTTTTCTCTGGACGGCCTGCGCGCGCTGCGTGCCGAGGTCGACGCGCTCCTAGGCTTCCTCGCGTGCGAGTCGAAGCCAGAGGAGGCCGACCATGACGCAAGCCCCCGAAAGTCCTCATCCCGAAGTTCCTCAACCAAGCCTATTCGACAGCATCGCGCCGGCGGTCGTGCTGACGCCGACGCAAAGGGCCGAGCTCGCAGCCATCGTCGAAGTGCTGCTGCGCGAGATCGCAGCGGCGCTCGCCGACACGACAGCCGAGGAGAGCGGTCATGAGTAAGATCACGACCGAGCATCTGGCGCGCGGCGCCTTCGTCTACATCCGGCAATCGACCGCAGACCAGCTCACGCACAATCACGAAAGCCGTCGCCGCCAGTATGCGCTCGCTGATCGGGCGAAACAGCTCGGCTGGAGCACGGTCGAGGTCATCGACGATGATCTCGGCCGCTCGGGCGGCGGCATCGCCCGTCCGGGGTTCGAGCGGCTGCTGGCCGCCATTTGCGCCGGCACGGTCGGCGCCGTGTTGGCGATCGAGGCCTCGCGGCTCGCCCGCAATGGACGCGACTGGCACACGCTGATCGAGTTCTGTGGACTGGTCGGCACGATTATCGTCGACGAGGATGGAATCTACGATCCTCGCCATCCCAATGATCGATTGCTGCTCGGCATGAAGGGCACGATGAGCGAGCTTGAACTGTCGCTGTTCCGCCAGCGCTCGCAGGAAGCGCTGAAGCAGAAGGCGCGCCGCGGCGCGCTCGTGCTCGGCGTCGCCGCCGGCTACATCAAGGTCGGGCGCGACCGCATCGAGAAGAACCCCGACGCTCGCGTGCAAGAGGCGATCGGCCTCGTCTTCCGAAAGTTCGCCGAGTTCCAGAGCGCGCGTCAGGTGCACATCTGGCTGCGCGATGAGGGCATCGAGCTGCCCGTCAAATCGCGCTATGGCGAGGCGCAGGGTGTCGTCTGGCGTCTGCCCGCCTATAACATCGTGCACAACATCCTTACCAACCCGATCTATGCCGGCGCCTACGCCTTCGGCCGCACGACCAGCCGGATCAGCGTCGTCGATGGCCGCAAGCGCGTCCGGCGCGGCGTGCACCGTCCGATGGCCGAATGGGATGTGCTCATCAAGGATCACCACGCTGCCTACATCAGCTGGGAGGAGTTCGAGCGGAACCTGAAGGTGATCGCCGACAACGCTACCGGCATGACCAGTGCCATTGCCCGCGGTGCGGCCCGCGAAGGCGAATTGCTGGTGCCGGGACTGCTGCGCTGTGGCCATTGTGGCCGCAAGCTGCATGTCCATTACGGCGGCAAGCTCGGACGCTATAACTGCTATGGCGCGCGCGCCAACCACGGCACCGAGCGCTGCATCTCGGTCAGCGGCTTGAGCATCGACGCTGCGGTCGCCGGGGAGGTGTTGCGCGTCCTGCGTCCACTCGGCGTCGAGGCCGCACTCAAGGCGATCGAGGCGCAGTCGAGCCAGACGACGGCCGCCGAGCGGCAGCTGGAGCTGTCGTTGCAGCAGGCGCGCTACGAGGCGGCTCATGCCCGACGGCAATACGACGCTGTCGATCCCGCTAACCGGCTCGTAGCCAGCGAGCTCGAACGTCGATGGAACGAGGCGCTGCAGGCAGTTGCCCGGATCGAAGGCGAGATCGCCGCGGTCATGGCGCGCCGTCCGCCGCCACTCGGCGAGGACGAGCGTCAGCAACTGATGGCGCTCGGTGCTGATCTCGCGCGCGCCTGGTCGCATCCGGCGGCGACGGCCGCAACGCGTAAGCGGATCGTGCGCACAGCGCTCACGGAGATCATCGTGCGCCGGGACGGCCCAATCATCCATGCGGTCCTGCATTGGCGCGGCGGCAGTCACACCGAGCTCACGATCAAGCAGCGTCTGAACGCGGTCGGACGGCCGAACCCACACATGCCCCACGAAACGATCGCGCTGATGAGCGAGTTGGCGCGGCTCATGCCCGATCAGCAGATCACGCGCCTCCTCAACCGAATCGGCGTCGAGACCGGCTACGGCAACGCCTGGACACAGGAGCGTGTCCGCGGCTTCCGCCAACACCACGGGATCGCTCGCTACCGTGACGGCGAGTGGGCTGAGCGCGGCGAGATCTCGCTCGAGACGGCAGCCGAGATCGTCGGGGTCTGCAACATGACGGCCCTGCGCATGCTCCGCCGCGGCGACATGAAGGGGCGGCAGGTCCGTCCGGGCGCTCCCTGGGTGATCAAGACCGCGGACTTGGCCGGCTTTACCGGAGCCAAGCAATCTCGCCCTCCGCTAACACCAAACCCCGCCCAGTCGGTCCTTGATCTTCAATGAGTTAACCTGAGGTGCATTATGAAGCCCGATCGCTGGGCCACGCCAAGCTCGACTCGACCGCGCGCTACGCGCACGTGGCGAGCAAGGTGCTGCGCGAGGTCACCAGCCCGCTGGATCGGCTCACCCCGATCGGTCCCAGGAGAGACGAGCCGCCGAGGTAGCGCGGGCGTTGTGGCACGGCCTGCTCTGGAGGTCGCGGACATCTTCCGCGACCACGGCGCCGCCTGGCGTGCGGCCAACCGCGGCCATGTGAGCCTCGCCCAGATGAAGGTGATGAGTGCGATCGAGAGCTGCCGCACGGCGGCGCTCGGCGGTCACGTTGCGCGCTGCGAGGACTGTGCCCACACGACCATCGCCTACAACTCCTGCCTTATGGGCAGATCCAGTAATGGGGAGCTGGCGACGACTTGATCGCGCTCTTGCGACAGTCACCGCCAACTCGGCTCACCATTACGAGGCACGCTTGAGGAGCGCGATCAGCTTGTCGGACGGTTGGAAGGCGCCGCGCCGCAGATGCGGCGGAACGATCGCCTCCATCGCATCGAGCTTCTCGGTCGGGTCGCCGCGCGTGTAGACCTCGGTCGTCGTCAGCGTGGCATGGCCCAGCCATAGCGACACTTTCCGGATGTCCTGCGTCGCCAGCAGAACGATCATCGCGCAGGTGTGTCTGATCACGTGGGGAGAGACGCGCTTCTTGGCGAGACCGGGCTGCTGGCGAGCCGCGGTCGCGACGTGCTGCTTGAGCAGATAGGCAAAGCCCCATCGGCTCAGCGGCTCTCCCCGGGCGTTGACGAACA
>JBIOVC010000557.1:0-4476 GCA_044867545.1 Hyphomicrobiaceae bacterium
ATGTTGGCGGGGCCGGCCGTGCCTTCGCCGAGCACGGTGCCCGAAGCATCGCAGAGGCGGGCCCGGCATTGTGTGCCGCCGCCATCAACGCCCAGAAAAAGCAGATCTCGGTCCACTTGCGATCGTCGCCTTTGGACCTCATTTATGAATGGCTGCGACAAAATCCAAATTGATACCAGCAACTTGGCTGCTCGGTCCGATGGAAACAGAGCGCGCAAGCCAGCGATACGCCGATATCGACGTCTGGGCGCCTGCCGATGTGCTGGACGCGATGATCGAAGGGCAGTTCTCCGCCGTTGCTGCGGTGCGCGCGGTAAGGCCGGCGCTCGAGCGGGCGGCGCTTGCAATGGAAGTCCGACTGAGGCGGGGCGGGCGGCTGATCTACGCCGGGGCTGGGACCTCCGGCCGCCTGGCGGTCCAGGATGGTGCGGAGCTGATGCCGACGTTCGGCTGGCCGCCCGAGCGGCTGTTGCTGCTCATCGCGGGCGGCGACCAAGCCATGGTGCGCGCGGTGGAAGGGGCTGAAGACGAGATCGGGCAGGCCAGGGAGCTGGTGAAGCGCCAGGACGTCCGAGCGGAGGACGTGCTGATTGCAGTTGCAGCTAGCGGCACGACGCCGTTCACGCTGGCATGCCTGTGCGAGGCAAGAGTGCAAGGTACACTGACCATCGGCATCGCCAACAACCCCGGAACGCCGCTCCTCGAAGAGGCCGAGCATCCGATCCTGCTTCAAACCGGGCCGGAGCCGATCGCCGGATCGACACGCATGAACGCCGGGACGGCGCAGCGCATCGCACTCAATGTGCTGTCCTCCTTGGTCATGATCCGGCTCGGCCGGGTCTACAAGGGCCTGATGGTGGATGTCAGCGCCTCGAACGCCAAGCTGGCTTTGCGGCGGGAGGCCATGCTGATCAGCCTTACCGGCAGGAGCCGAGAAGACGTGTGCGAGGCGCTCCGCCGCGCGGGCGGAAGCGTCAAGCTCGCAACGCTGCTGCTCGATGGGTGCGACTTGGAGATGGCGAAGGGCGCCCTCGACATGGCCGACGGGCGACTTCGGGCGGCGATCGACCTGATTGCCCAGATGCGCAGCCAGGCATCGCTCTCCAAGCGGCTGCCCTAGCTCCCTAGCCCATCGAGCCCAGTCGGCGCGGCGGTATCGCCTCGGGGTGAGCCTTGAGGAAATGATGGAGCACGTGCAACAGAGAACGCACGTGCTCCCGGTCGCCCCGCGACTGCGCAGTCCGCACGTCATCAATGATCATGTCGCGGATCTTCTCAGGCCCTTGCTGCTGGTTGAGCAGATACTTGGCGAGCGCACACGCCGCTATCTCGGGGAGATGCTCGTGCTCGGCAATGGCCAGCACCTCCTCCTTCGTCAAGCCGCAGAAATCGATGCAATCCTCAAGCGTGATCATCGATGTCGAGCCGCGTCGGATGCGCGTCCTTGGGCTACCGATAGGCGGGAGCCTCCCGTCAGCCTAGCGCGACGGCATTGACCTTCGTCAAGATCAAAGGCCGAAGCAAGATCGCTGATGCCCGGAACCGCGAACCATCAGCAATCCTGATCGACCAGACAACGCAAACTGATTTTTTCGTTTGGGCAGACGGCTGTAGTCTCGGCGTCGGGGGGAATATCCGGGAGGAGCAGTTGAGCCAGATCGAGATTGCCGTCATCGGAACGGGTTGGTGCGGTGGCATTCGCGCCGAGACGCTGGCGAAGAGCCCGCTTGTCAGCAAGCTCCACATTGCAGAAACGCGTCCCGCGCGTCTCCGCGAGGTCGCGGATCTCACCGGTGCGGCTACGGCGACTGCCGACTATCGGCAGCTGCTCGACAACCGCTCCATCGCGGCGGTCTATGTTTGCGCAACGCCCGAGACCACGCACTACGCCATGGCCAAAGCCGCGCTGGAGGCCGGTAAGCACGTGCTGCTCGAGAAGCCGATCGCCATCACGCTGGATGAAGCCGACGAGCTGATCGCGCTGGCGCGCAGGGGCGATCTCAAGTTCACGATCGGCTACTCGCAGCGCTTCAATCCGAAATTCGCCTACGTCAGGAAGAAGATCACCGACGGGACGCTCGGCGAGCCGGTGAGCTGCCTCGTCTCGCGACACATCACGCGGGGGCTCGGCGACAAGATAACGGGCCGCGGCAAGCTCTCGCCGGCTGCCATGGAGTCGACCCACGACCTCGACTTCCTGCTGTGGGTGCTGGCGCCCGCCAAGCCGGTGCGCGTCTATTCGCAGGGCGTCAGGCGAGTGATGTATCCCAAGAACGGCGCCTTCGATCAGCAGTGGATCACGGTGACGCTCGACAACGGTGTCGTGATCGTCGTCGGCGGCGGCTGGATTCTACCCAAGGGGTACCCGAACTTCTCCTCCACCTGGATCGAGATCGTCGGCAGCGAGGGTGCGCTGATCGTCGACGATACCCACCGTGACGTGTGGCTCAATACGATGTCGGGCGGCTCGGTGTTCCCGCTCTCCACAATGCCCGGCGAGCAGGTCGACGACGTGTATGCCGGAGCTATGGGGCCGGAGACCCTTCACTTCCTCGACTGTGTCGTCAACGACAGGGCACCGATGGTGAGTCCGGAAAGCGCGCGGCAGGTGATGGAAGTCTACCTCTCCGCCGACCTGTCGGCCGAGATCGACGCGCCAGTGGAGCTGCCGTTGTCCAACGAGCACGCGGCGCGGGTCGCCGAGATGGTCAGGCAATGACTCGGGCGAGGCAAAACAAGAGGATCGGGCTGGCGATCATCGGTGCGGGACGGGTCGGACTGTTCCGTGGCGGCACGGCCGCGCGCCATCCGGCGGTCGAGTGGATCGGCATCGCGGAGATCAATCACAACCGAGGGCAGTTCGTGGCCGAGCAGGTCGGCGCGGATTTCGTCACGGACGATTACCGGAAGCTTCTCGCGCGATCCGAGGTCAACGCGGTCATCGTTGCGACGGACGAGCATCTGCACGTCGAGCCGATCCTCGCCGCCCTCGAATACGGCAAGCCGCTCCTGATCGAGAAACCCCTGGCGACGACGCTCGCGGACTCTGCCAAGGTCCTTGCCGCGATCGAGAAGGCCGGCGTTGACGCGGTCGTCGGCTACACGCAGCGCTTCCGTCGCAAATGGATGTCCGCCAAGGAGAAGGTGCGCTCGGGCGCTCTCGGTGACGTCACGCTCGTCACCTCGCGTGCGTTCATGAACCGGCTGGTGGCAATCGACAACTACAAGCGCACCGACGATCCTTCCACCATCTCGCCGATGGTGATCTCGGGGACTCACGCGCTCGACATTGTCATGTGGTACCTGGAGGCCAAGACGCCGGTCGAGTGCTACGCCCGCTCCATCAACAAGGTGCTCGGGCCGCTTTGCGGCGGAATCGATGCGACTGCCGGCGTTATCATGTTCGCAGACGGCACGGTCCACAACCTCAACATCTCCTGGGCGCTGCCGATCACCTGGCCGGGCGCGGTCTACAGCCTGGAGGTCGGCATCGTCGGCAGCGAAGGCGTGCTCACCATCGACGATACCCATCGCGACATGGTGCTGGCCGTAAGCCGTCCTCAGAGCGAAGGCTACAACCCGGACGAGCGGCGGCTCGTCGACTTCATGGGCAGCTATCCGCCGGGTGACATGGTGCATGGCGAGCTGATCGGTCCGATGGCGGAGGAAACCAATTCCTGGCTGAACCGGGTCAGCACCGGCATGGCCACGCAGGCGGCGACCGCTCGCGAGGCGCACAACCGGCTGATGTTGACGAAGGCGCTCGATCTCTCAGCCCGGCTCAAGAAGTCGGTGCCTTTGCCGCTCGACGCGGAGGACGAACAACGGCTGATCGGGCGGGCCTGAGAAGGCGCGAAGAATGCGGGAACAATACAAAGCTGTACTAGGGAGGAGATCCATGATGATTGACCGGCGTTTAACCCTGGCGGCGCTCGCAGGTGCCGTCTTTGCTGCCGCTGCTCCGGCTGTTGCCCAGGAGGACCCCGCCAAGTATCCGACCAAGCCGATCCGCATGATCGTGCCGTTCGCGCCCGGCGGGGCATCGGACTTCGCCGCGCGTCTGATCCAGCCCGGCATGTCGCAGTTCCTCGGCCAGCAGATCGTGGTCGAGAACCGGCCGGGTGCTGCGGGCAACGTCGGCATGGACGTGGCAGCCCGCGCCGCGCCCGACGGCTACACGATCTATCTCGGCAACGTCGGCACGGTGTCGATCAATCCTTACCTCTTCTCGGATCTGACCGTGAAGCCGGAGAAGGACTTCATCCCGGTGTCGCTAGTCGCCGAGACCCCGGGGATCTTCGTCGTCAGTGCCAACTTCCCGCCAAACAACACCAAGGAGCTGATCGACTACGTGAAGAAGCAGCCGCCGGGGAAGGTCAGCTTCGCCTCGCCGGGTGCCGGCAGCCTCAACCGGCTCGAGATGGAGGTCTTCCGCCAGGAAGCCGGCCTCGACATGACGCACGTGCCCTACAAGGG
>JBIOVC010000558.1:0-4468 GCA_044867545.1 Hyphomicrobiaceae bacterium
AGAGTGCCCGCCCAGCTCAGCAAAGCTAGGGCGGCAACTCCCCTGACGATCAACCGTCTGTCCACTGGCTTCCTCCCTTGTTAGTGATTTTTGCGACTGAACGCCTTGCTGCTTCAGCTTGCCGTGAAGGCCTCGTTCAGCTCGGAATCGTGCACGTCCGGGTGCGATCCGGAGCGGATCGGCTACCGGATCGCCGCCCGTTTCATCTCCTGCACGGACTTCGCATAGGGAACCGGAGCTACGGTTGCCCGGAGCTTCACCTGCTCGTGTCGCTCCACATGCGGCTTCCGCGAGCCGCCGTTGGGCTCACCCCAAGTCAAGACGACCGACGTGCCCGGCTTGGCATGGGTCTCGTCGATCATGGTGAGCGAGAGCATCTCGCCTTCGTTGTTGGAATAGCCGCAATGGCACGAGAGACCGACAAGGTCTCCAGCCGGGCTCCGCACCTCGTCGAAGTGCGGCCAGCCGTAGTATGCGACGGGAAAGTCCAGTGCCTTGTAGCGTGGCCCCGCGCCGAACTGCGAGGCGAAAATCCTCAGCACGTCTTCGCGGTTCCAGACAAGTGTGACCTTGGCGCGGCGTGGGCCACGCGCCATGCCCTCTAGGGCGTCGCGCCCGATGAAGTCGTGGTCGAGCTTCAGGATGTGCCCGTAGCCCAGATCCCAGGGCGACACGTAGTAGTCCTCGATGTTCCGGGAATAGAAGCTGCCGGCCAGTTGCGCATTGGCCTCCCACCCGGTCCCCGACAGCCAGCTGCGGTAGTCGTGCAGCTCATCTCCGGTGTAGATGCCGGGCAGCGGGTACGGCATCCATCCGAACTCGAAGATGGTGCTGAAGTAGGTCTTGGTACCGCCGGGGACCAGTCCATGCTTCTTGCCGATATCGAGCAGCGCGGAGCGAACAGACGTCATCTCCTCGTACGGTCCGGACAGCTCCGCTCCCAGATGACCGGCCATGCCGTGTCTCAGCACAAGAACCTCGTGGCCGGCGATCCTGACGCGAGCCGTTCGGAAGAACGGGATTTCGGGGGCGTCCCCCTCGACGGCTTCGTGGAGGATCTTTCCGGCGTTCGGACCCTCCAGCTGAAAGCGGTAGTTTGTGCGCCTGCCCTTCGGGTTATATGGGGTGGGATCGTCCCGCTCGATCGAAACGTCGTAACCGCCGACTTGCGCCTGGTAGTGAACCCAGTTGAGGACCGGCATGCCGCTGATCAGCTCGAAGCTGTCGGGCGCGAGGCAGTAGGCGATGCAGTCGCCGATCACATGGCCGCGCGGCGTGCACGCGACGAACTGCTTGGCCCGGTCCGGCGTGAAGCTCTTGAACGTGTTGATTCCGAGCCGCTCCAGGATCCGCAGCGCGTCCGGACCCTTGAGAAGAAGCTCCGGCATGTGATGCGACTGATCGAACAGAATGGCTGTCTCTCGCCAGGCGCGCTGCTCGTCGCGCCAGTTCGTGAACTCCGGCGGAATGAACGCGGCGCTCAAGCTGGTGCGAGCCTTGTAGTGGGGCGCCAGCGTGTCATTGAAGAAGTACCCGACGAGATCGGGAGTCCGATCGATCAGATCCTGCAGCGACTTGCCCGTATCGGCCTCGACCATTCGGCGAGCCCTCCCTTGAGCGTCTGTATGCAGTAATTTGCTTCTGCTTGCCCGTGGCCCGCCCGCTCCCAATTCGACGCCGGTGGAAATTCGAGCTAGCAGGGCTATCTAGGACGGCCGATACCTAGTACGGATACCTGACCAATATCGTTGATCCTGCCTCTGAGTCAACATGCGGGACGACACCGTTCGATGGATCAGGGACCGCCCCCAGGGCTAGAGCTCGGCCCCAACAAAGGAAACAAGGTCGGCCATGAAGAATGCCTGGCGCCTCAACAACATCGGGCGACGCATGAACGAGGCCCTGCGAATTTTCGAGGGGCGCATCGTCGAGTTGCTGCGGGAGGAGGGGCATGACGAGCTGACTGTCGCCCACATCAACCTGACCCGGAACCTGGATGAAGACGGCACGCGGCTGGTCGAATTGGCGCGCCGCGCCGCCATGACGAAGCAGTCGATGAGCGAGCTGGTGGATCAGGTCGAACGGACCGGTCTGATCGAGAAGCGCCCCGACCCCTCGGATGGCCGAGCCAAGCTGGTATGTTTCACACCGAAGGGGTTCGCTTGGCTGGAGGCGTTTCGCAGAAGCCTGAACATCGCCGAATCCGAAATGAGACAGACGCTCGGCGACACAATGGTCACGCTCATGATTGAGCAGCTCGCAAAATATGTCGAAGCACACGAGGCGCGCGAGGCACAAGTCAACGAGGCTCGCCGGCTGGCATTGACAAGATAGTCTGGTTACCGTACTAAAAATGTCGACTCCGAGTCGAGGAAGATGTTGTTGGCATGCCATCCACGAACGTGGACGTGGTGATTGTGGGTGGCGGTCCGTTCGGGCTGATGCTCGCCATTGAGCTCGGGCGGAGAGGCGTGCGGGTCGAGCTCTTCGACGAAAAGCAGTCGACGGCTTTCAATCCGCAGGCCAATGCCACCCAGGCCCGGACCATGGAGCACTATCGCCGGCTGGGGATTGCCGACGAGATCCGAGCGCTCGGCCTTCCGGAGGAGTTCCCGACCGACATCGCGTATTTCACGCGCTTCGCGAAGCATGAGCTCGCGCGATTCAAGCTTCCGTCCGCCCGGGAGGCGCGGGCAAAGGTCAAGGGGCTCTCGGGCTCATGGAGTGCCGCCGAGCTGCCGCACCGCATCTCCCAGAAATACATCGAACGCGTCCTGCGCCGCCATGCCGAGGCGCTCGAAAACGTGAGGATCAACTTCGGTTGGCGGCTCACGAGCTGCTCGGATCTCGGCACGTCGGTGGTCGCCGCAGTTGAGGATGCGACGAGCGGGCGCCGTCGCACCGTGAATGGACGCTATCTGGCCGCCGGCGACGGGGCACGCAGCTTCGTCCGGCAGCAGCTCGGGTTCCAATACGTTGGCGAGACCGGTGTCGTCCGGGACTTTTTCGGCGGCCGCATGCTGGCCCTCTATCTGCGGGCGCCGGAGTTCTATCGCGTGGTTCCACATCCGCCGGCGTGGATGAACGTGACGTTCAATCAGGAGCGCCGGGCCTTCATGTGTGCGGTGGACGGGGGTGGCGAGTTCGCATTTCACACCCAGCTCAGGGTCGGCGAGGACGAGAGCCGGATCGGCGACCGGGAGGCCCTCGCCATGTTTCAGACCGCGGTGGGAGCGCCGATCGACGCCGACCTGCTGTCCCGCGGTGCTTGGACGGCCGGTCATACGTTGGTGGCCGAGCGTTTTCAACGCGGACGCGTCATGCTCGGTGGCGATGCCGTCCATCTGTTCACGCCCGCTGGAGGCCTTGGATACAACACGGCGGTCGAGGATGCCGTCAATCTCGGCTGGAAGCTCGCAGCTGTGGTCAAGGGCGTTGCAGGACACGCGCTGCTGGACACGTACGAGATCGAGAGGCGTCCGGTCGCAGTGCGCAACACCAGCTACGCGCGAGCGTTCGCCGAGTCGCTCGGTCGATTTGTCCCCAAGCCGGGCCTGGAAAGCGACGATGCCTCGGGGGAAGCGTTGCGGCGTGAAGCCGGTGCCTATTTGAAGCGCCACGGCGAGTCCGAGTTCAACATCCCGGGCGTGACGTTCGGGGCGCGCTACGATGGCTCGCCCGTCATTGTCTCCGACGGCGCGCCGATCCCGCCCGATGAGGCCCACACCTATGTGCCGACGGCGTCGCCGGGTGGCCGCGCGCCGCACCTGTGGCTCGAAGACGGACGGTCCCTGTTCGATACGTTCGGTTTCGAGTGGACGCTGCTGCGTATCGGCAGAAACTGCCCGCCGGCAAAACGCCTGATAGATGCCGCCACCGTCGCCGGCATGCAGCTGCAGGTCGTGGCTATCGATTGCGAGAGTGTGCGAGCGCTCTATGAGGCGCCGTTGGTCCTGATCAGGCCGGACCAGATTGTCGCCTGGCGCGGTCAGAGCGACGATGACGCCGAGTACGTGGTGCGGACCCTGCTTGGCCAGCCCGCGACGGGGCCCGAGCGTCTCGCGCGCTCCGTCGCGCCGTAACGCAAACTGGAGCTGCTCGTCGCCGTGACGCGCGGGGTCTGGGGCCTATTCTTCTATCACTGCTCGAAAAAGCTCCGTTCTGCTGGTTGCGCCACGCATCCGGTGCAGCACGTCCCCATCCCTGAGCTTGCGCGCGACGGCGGCAAGTGCATTGAGCTGATCGAGCTGAGAGGATGCCGGCAGCAGCAGCAGGAACACGAGGTCTACGGGCTGGCCGTCCACGGCATCGAACTCGATGGGACTCTTCAATCGCGCCAGTCGTGCGAGCGGCTTCTTGACCTCGCGCAGGCGCGCGTGGGGAATGGCAACACCGCGTCCGATTCCCGTAGAGCCGAGCTCGTCGCGCTTCTCGATCTCGCCCACCACCATGTCGACCGGCAGACTGA
>JBIOVC010000559.1:0-7395 GCA_044867545.1 Hyphomicrobiaceae bacterium
ACAGGGCGAGGAACAGGCGTCCCGGATGGTCGATACCGGCGAGCGCCGCGTGGGCGATGACGTTGAGGCTCTGCGCGCCACGGTAGTCAGGATGGGCGCGCCAGCCGATGTCGGAAAGCAGGCAAGCCGCATGACGCAGGCGCCGCTCCTCATCGCTCTCGCTCGGCCCAGGCGGGCTGAAGATGACGTCGGTCCATGCCCTGAGCTCCTGAGCGTGGGCAGCGGAACGGGAGCGCAGACGCGCATAGTCCTCGCAGAAGCTCAACAGCGGGTCCTTGCGCCGCTCCTGCGCCGGCAACAGGTCGTAGAGCAGGCCCTCGCGGATGCCAAAGACCGAGAAGATCACCCGCTCAGGCTCCAGGCGCTTCAGCAGGCGCTCCATTACCACCGCTCCAAACGGGAGCACCTCGCGACGCGCGCGCGGGATGGTATCGATGCCCCGTATCGAGGACAGCTTCTTCTTGCGCAACATCTCGCAGAAGGAGATCACCTCGCGTGTCGGAATCGCGTACCCCTGCATCACGCGCAGGGGGTAGTCGACAAACTCCATATGCAGCTTGGCCAATGCACGCCAAGTGCCGCCCACCGCATAGAACGGACGGCCAGCGTTCTTCTCGCGGCCGAGCCAGGGTACGCGCCCGAGATGCTCGTCCGCCGCGTCGACGGCCCGATCGATGCGGTTGCCGGTCACGTCGATCATGCGCAGACCGCCGAGCGGTAGCGTGACCGCGTTGCGCCTCGACTCGCGCTCGCCGATCTCTACCAGCTCGAGGCTGCCGCCGCCGAGGTCACCGGCGAAGCCCTCGGTGCGGCCGAAGCCCATGGCGATGCCGAGCGCAGCGAGCTCGGCTTCCCGCTCTCCCGACAGCAACTTGATCGGCACGCCGCAGGCCTTCTCGCCGCGGGCCAGGAATTCCTTGCCGTCGGAGGCATCGCGCACGGCTGCGGTCGCGAACGCACGCAGGTTCTTGACGCGGAGGATACGTGCGATGGTTTGGAAACGCCGCAGCGCCTCGATCGACCGCTCGACGCTTTCCTTGCCGAGCTTGCCCGTGGTCGCCACCGAGCGTCCCAGCCCGCAGAGCTCCTTCTCATTGAACAGCGGGGTCGGGGCACGAACGGCACCCTCGTAGACGACAAGACGCACCGAGTTCGAGCCGATGTCGATCACGCCGATCGGCTCGAGCTCCCCGAAGCGGCCTTGATCGCCCCAGTCCCTCGCTTCGCTCACGTCGTCCTATCCTCGATCCTTCGCCAGTATGTTGAAACGCGGCGGCATATGCTCGGCAAGCGCCCGACCGCGGCCGGAAAGGCTCGGGTTGGTCATGAAGTACTGGTGCGCATTGAACGGCGCTTCTCCAAGCTCGGGCACGATGCGCTCCGATGAACCGTCGGGGAGGATTCTCCAGCTCTGCTGGTTGTCCTCAAGGTTTGCCACCATGATCTGGCCCAGGATCTGCTCGTGCACGGTCGGGTTGTTGATCCGCACCATGGCCTCGACGCGGCGGTCGAGGTTGCGCGGCATCATGTCGGCGGAGCTGATATACACGGCCGCCTTCGGAGATGGGAGACCCTCTCCCCGGCCAAAGCAGTAGATTCGCGAGTGCTCGAGGAACCGGCCGACCAGGCTCTTGACACGGATGTTTTCCGATAAACCGGGGATTCCGGGCCGCAAGCAGCAGATGCCGCGCACTATGAGGTCGATCGATACGCCGGCCTGACTTGCAGCGTACAGGTAGGTGATGATCTGCGGATCGACCAGGGAGTTCATCTTCGCCCAAATCTCTGCGGGCCGGCCAGCCTTGGCGTGCTCGATCTCCTCCTGGACATGGTCGATGATGCGGGCGCGGATGCCGTGCGGGCTTGCCGCCATGGCCTCGAGATCGGTCGGCTTGCCGTAGCCGGTCACGAAATTGAAGATGCGGGTCACGTCACGGCCGATCATCGGGTCGGCGGTGAAGAACGAAAGATCGGTGTAGATGCGCGCCGTCTGCGGGTGATAGTTGCCGGTGCCGATGTGGCAGTAGGTGGCGATGTCGGAGCCCTCACGCCGCACCACGAGCCCGAGCTTGGCGTGGGTCTTGAGCTCGACGAAGCCATAGACGACCTGCACGCCGACCTTTTCCAGATCGCGCGCCAGCGTGATGTTGGTGGTCTCGTCGAAGCGAGCCTTGAGCTCGACCACGGCGGTGACGGACTTGCCCTCCTCGGCGGCCTCCTTGAGCGCGGCGACGATCGGGCTCTTCTGGCCGGACGTGCGGTAGAGCGTCCACTTGATCGCGACGACCTCCGGGTCAGCGACCGCCTGGCGCAGGTACTGCAGCACGACGTCGAAGGACTCGTAGGGGTGATGGACGACGAGGTCCTTGGCGCGGATCGCCGCGAACACGTCGCCATTGAACTCGCGAATGCGCTCGGGAAAGCGGATATTGAACGGCTTGAACAAGAGCTCCGGCTTGTCCGCCACGATCAATTGCGACGTGTCGGAGAGCCCGAGCAGCCCCTGTTTCCGGAACACCGACTCGTTTGCGACGGCGAGCTCGTCGATTACGAACTGCTGCAGGCGGTCCGGCATGTCGGTGCCGATCTCGAGCCGGATCACGTGGCCGCGACGACGCCGCTTCAGCTGCGACTCGTAGGCGCGCGTCAGGTCTTCCGCCTCCTCCTGGAACTCGATGTCGCTGTCGCGCAGGACACGAAACGTGCCCTGGGCTTGTATCTCGAACGTCGGATAGAGCTCGGCCAGGAACAGACTGACGACCGTCTCTATGCGCACGAAACGGATCTTGGCCGCGTCCTCCGGTGCCGGCAAACGTATGAACCGCTCGAGACGGCCCGGGATCGGAATGAGCCCGTTCATGGCCTTGCCGTCGGGCCCGCTCATCTCCAGCGCGAGCGTCAGCCCCTTGTTCTGTATGAACGGGAAGGGGTGCGCGGGATCGACGTTGATCGGGGTCAGGATCGGGAACACGTGCGTCATGAAATAGCGCTCGAGCCATTCCCGATCGGCCTCGCTCAACTCCTCCTGCTCGAGGATGTGGATGTCTGCCCCGGCGAGCTCGGCGCGCAATGCCTGCCAGCACGCCTGCTTGTCGGCGACGAGAGACAGGGCGAACTTGTTTATCGCCGTCAACTGCTGCGCGGGCGTCAGGCCGTCGGCGCTGACCGCACCCACACCGGCACGCATCTGGCCGTAGAGGCCGGCAGCCCGCACCATGTAGAACTCGTCGAGGTTCGACGCCGAGATCGACAGGAAGCGCAACCGTTCCAGCAGCGGGTGGTTCCGGTTGAGTGCCTCCTCGAGCACCCGGCGGTTGAACTGCAGCCAGGACAGCTCCCGGTTGTAGAACCTAGCCGCTCCCTCAGGCGGGGTCTCGGGCTGCGCCTTGCGCTTGGCCTTGTCCTTGACCCTCGTCCGCGTCCCAGTCATCGGTCGTCTCCTCGCCAAATGCCGACAAGGATATCGGCAAGTGGTTTCAAGACAGGATCATGACAGCGCCGGTCGATCCGTCAAATCGGACCTACTCCTCGGATGTGGGAGATCCCAAGCGGCGCAGCGCCTCGGCGGCCAGCGGGCGCGTCATGCGGCGGTGCGTTGTGAGAGCAAGGCGGTCCATCTCGGCAACGACTCGACGGGCGGCGTCGGCCGAGCGTTCCATGTGCAACGCAAGATAGGCAACGACATGCGGCTCGACGGCAAGCTGGCGGTCGGCGAACAGCTTCACGAGAAGCGCCCGCAGCAGCGGCTCGTCGGGCGGCTCGATCCGCACCAGCGGCAGCGCCCGCAATCTCGAGCGCAGATCGGTGAGGCCGATCTCCATCTCGCCCGGCGCCGATCTTGCCGTCAGCAGCAGGAACAGGCGCGTCTCGCGGGCCAGATTGAGCAGGTGGAACAGCACCCGCTCCTCGCCAATGCCGCGGTCGATGTCCTCGATGGCGAGCGCACGGCCGGCCGCTGCGCGCTCGACCGCATCGTCACCGAGCGTGGCGGCGGGCAGACCGGCGGCGCCCGTTCGCCGGCGCCAGACGCTGACGAGGTGACTCTTGCCGGACCCGGCTGGGCCAACGACGGCAAGCGCCCGGTGCGCCCAATCGGGCCAGGCATCGATGGCCGCCACCGCGGCCTCATTCGATCGGCTGACCAGAAAGTCCTCTGCGCCTTCGGCCGGCCGATGCGGCAAGTCGAACACGAGCTGTTGCGGAGTGCCGGTCATGGCAGTTGGCGGCCTCCGGTGTCTTCCCCG
The DNA here is from genome assembly GCA_044867545.1 of Hyphomicrobiaceae bacterium. Lineage (GTDB taxonomy): Bacteria > Pseudomonadota > Alphaproteobacteria > Rhizobiales > Hyphomicrobiaceae > DATLZB01. The sequence continues at coordinate 4,245 of JBIOVC010000559.1, forward strand.
CTGGGGGGCACCGCATTCCGACCGCGATAGATGGAGCTGCCGAGATAGACCTCGATCCCGAAGCGTATCAGCACGGCGATCGCTGCCGCGACCGGCACGGCGACGAGCACGCCGACGACGCCGAACAGCGAGCTGAAGACGAACAGGGCGAAGATGAGCCAGACCGGATGCAGGCCGATCTTCGGGCCGACGATCCTCGGCCCCAGGAACGCCGCGTCGAGCACCTGGGCCAGCGCAAAAACGCCGATCACCTTCAGCAGCGGCGTGGTATCCGGCCAGAACTGCACGATCGCAACGGCGGAGGAGGTCAGCAGCCCGAGCGCCCATCCGACAAAGGGAATGAAGCTCAGGATGCCGGTGACGACGCCGATCAGGAGGCCATAGCGCACGCCCGCCCATGTCAGGCCGGCGGCGTAGAGCACACCGAGGATCAGGCAGACAAGGCCCTGGCCGCGGATGAAAGCGGCAATTGCATCATCGATCTCGCCGGCAATCCGGCGAATCGCAGGGGCATGATCGCGTGGCAGCCAGCCGTCGATCTTGGCCAGCATCGGATGCCAGTCGACGAGCAGGTAGAACACGACGAGCGGGGTAATGAGCAGCAGCGACAGAAAGCCAACGAGCGCGCGCCCCTGCGACCAGACCGATTGCGCGACGATGCCGGCGAGGCTGCCCCAGTTGCTCGACAACTCGCTCGCCGCCCGATCGAGGCTTGCGCGAAACGGCTCGAACTGGCTGCCCAGGCGCTCACGGGCCCAATTCTCGAGCAGGGTTCTCGCCCGCTCCAGCTCCTTCGGCGCGGAGTCGGCGAGCTGCTGCAGCTGGTCGAGCAGGAGCGGAACCAGGAAGAACAGGGCCAGAGCCAGCACGATCAGCATCAGCGCGACGATCAGCGCCGAGGCCAGCAGGCGCGGCATGCCGAGCGTCACCAGGCGCTCAGCGATCGGGTTCAAAGCGTAGGCGATCACCATTCCGGCGACGAACGGCAGCAGCACCGCCTGCAGCACGAGCACCACGAAGGCAACCAGGATCACGGCTGCCAGCCAGAACAATACCTGCCGTTCAACACGCATGGTTTGCCCCCAGGGGACCGCCGCTCCCCTCACTCGCCACCGGCATCAATCCACCGGATTCTCCGATTCATATCCGGCCATGTGGCGAAGCCAAGCCTGGATGTAGGCCGCCAGCGAAGCGAGCGTCAGCGCGGCAGTGATCCAGACCAGCAGCTGCTTCACGACAACGAGCCCGAGACTGAACCCGGTGTCGGCGAGAACAACGGCAGCCAGCAGGAGCTGAGCAACCGTGTTCGCCTTGCTGACGGCGAGAGGCTTGATGGCGACCGGATTCCCGAGCAGCCAGGAGAGCAGCACGGCAATCACGATCAACACGTCGCGCGAGACCACGGCGATGACTAGCCAGGAGGGCAGCTCGCCGAGGAAGCCCATCGCTACGAAAATGCAGGTGACGAGCAGTTTGTCGGCCAGCGGGTCGAGGTAGGCGCCGAGCTCCGTCTGCCAGCCGAACCGCTTGGCGAGGTAGCCGTCGATGGCGTCGCTGATGCCGGCGAGCACGAACACGAAGAAAGCAGCCTGAACCCTGCCCGAGAGCAGCAGCCAGAACACCACCGGCACGAGGATCGCCCGCGTCAGCGTGATGAGGTTCGGGAGGTACAAGACGGTGTTCCGGGCAAGGCCATGGCGGGCGCAAGGTAGCGTCCCGGCCACGGTCGCGTCGAGCGCTCACTGTGCCGATTGAGCGAGCCAGGCCGCACCAGTGTTCTGCAGCCGGATCCCCTTGGCGGCAAGGGCCTCAGCGAGCTGGCTGCCGCCGCCCGGATAGCTCAGCGCGATGTCGGCGCTGCGTACCGACAGCCCGGCGACCTGGAAGTTCTCGACACCGCTCGTCTCGGCGATGCGCGCCCGAATCTCCTGCCATTCCCGCATGTTGCGGAACTCGACCCGAAGTTGAACGGGCTCCCGGACGGCAGCCAGCGCTGCATCCCCCGCACCGCCGACCCGGGCGGCCTTCCAGCGCCCTTCGAGGATGCCGAGCGCCACCACCGCCGACAGCTCGCTGGTATAGGCGAAGTCGGCCGGATCGAATCGATAGGAGCGGCGCAGGACGAAGCCGCCGACCGCATCGTAGCCGGACAACGTCACGTTGAGACGGCCTGAAGCGAGGTCCGGCTGGGCGATGGCGAGCAGGACCGGCCGGCCGCCGGCTGAGGCGCCCAAGGCCGCACCTGCTGCGTCGGGATCCGAAAGGGCGGCGCTCAGTGTCTCAGCGGCGAGCGGCGCCTTGGGCGCTTCGAGGACCACCGGAGAAAGGGCATGCTCGAGATCGAGCCCTCGCCACACGCTCTGCCAGGTGCGGCTGCCTTGCGTGGCGGCCAGGGCGGCCGGTATAGGCACAGCGCCGGGGACCGGGGCGATGTAGACCGGCACGAGCCGTATAGGCGGCGCCTGCGTGTCGACGAAGGGCACGCCCTTGTCGCGCAGCAGATCGCGCACGGCTCGCGGCTCGAACGAGAAATCGAGCGTCGCAATATACTGCGTCGTCGAGTTCCGCTCCGACTTCACGGCCACGCCGCCGATCATATTGCCTGCCTGCACGGACGTCAGCGCCGAGAGCTGGCTGTAGGACGTCACCGGGACCAGCCGCTTCAACAGAGAGCGGAACGCTGCACGCTGGCCGTCGGCCAGCGCCTTGTCCTTGGCGGCGACCGCATTCTGCGCGGTTGCCTCGACCGGATACTTGGCGACCGTATAGGCGAAGTCTGCCGGCGGAGCCGCCTCGGCAAGGGCCAGCCCAGCCGCTACCAGCTGCGGGCAAACCAGCAGGCCAAGCGTGGTCAGTCGCGACATGATGCCTTTCTCGATCCCCCTGAACTGGAGTGCAGGTCGGCAAATGTTGCCCACGCGAACCATAGTCTGCTAGAGCCGAATCCGCGCGAGCTATGGGGCGAAAGTAGGGTCGGGTCAACGCCCGAAGCCACGCCGGAGAGCCGCCGGTAGGAGAACGGGTATGTCGCAGCAGGGATCGCGGCCGGGCGCGTCGATCACCTACCAGGACTCCGGCGTCGACATCGAGGCCGGCAGCGCGCTGGTCGAGCTGATCAAGCCGCTCGCCCGCGCCACCCGCAGAGCAGGAG
>JBIOVC010000560.1:0-2424 GCA_044867545.1 Hyphomicrobiaceae bacterium
TTCGGCCTCAAAGGCGGCTACGAGGCGGGCGTCAAGCTGGTCTCGGGGCTGAGGCTCTTCTCGCATCTCGCCAACATCGGCGACACCAGGAGCCTCGTCATCCACCCCGCATCGACGACGCACCGCCAGTTGACCGACGAGCAGCGCAAGGCAGCCGGCGCCGGCCCCGACGTGGTGCGGCTCTCGATCGGCATCGAGGACAAGGCCGACATCATCGCCGACCTGGAGCAGGCGCTGGCGGCGGTGTAGACCGGCGACTATGCCCTCGTCTCCAGCTTGGCCGCCTGCTGCCGTTTCCGCCGGGCGCGGCGAGCAGCCATGTTGAGCCCTTCGACCAGGGCGGAGAATGCCATCGCGGCGTAGATGTAGCCCTTCGGCACGTGCGCGCCGAGACCGTCGGCGATCAGCACCGTGCCGATCATCAAGAGGAAGCCCAGCGCCAGCATGACGATCGTCGGATTGGCGTTGATGAACTCCGAAAGCGGATTCGCGGCGATCAGCATCAGCGTGACGGCGACGATGACGGCGATCATCATGATCGGCACGTGCACGGTCATGCCCACCGCCGTGAGGATGCTGTCGATCGAGAACACGACGTCGAGCAACACGATCTGCACCATCGCCGCCCCAAACCCGATGCTCGCGCCGCCGCACTCGAAGATGCCAGGTCCGGGGTCGGGATCGACGCGGTGATGGATCTCCTTGGTGGCCTTCCACACGAGGAACAGCCCGCCCGCGATCAGGATCAGGTCGCGCCAGGAGAACGGCTGGCCGAACAGCGTGAACAGCGGCTCGGTCAAGCGAATGATGCTGGTGACGGTCGCGAGCAGCACGAGCCGCAGCACCAACGCGAGCCCGATACCGAGCCGGCGGCCGAGTGGGCGCTGTTCCTCCGGGAGGCGGTTGGTCAGGATGGCGATGAAGATCAGGTTGTCGATGCCGAGCACGACCTCCATCGTGATCAGCGCTATGAGAGCCGCCCAGGCAGCAGGATCGGAGGCGAGCTGCAACAGTGAATCCATCTTGGATCGTTCCTTCGCAAAGGACCCGTCGTGCAGCGCCAAGCTATATCCGAAACCTTCGCGCCGTGTCGCGCCGATACGGCTCTGCTCGCGAGAAGGAAGACGTGCACGCCATGAAGGCCGGGATAATGCTCAGACGCCGTTGGCTGCTCGTTCTTGCAGCCATCGCCCTCGTTGCGCTCGCCCTGCTGTTTCTCGCTCCTCGGCTAGGCTGGGACATCAGCTCCTATGACCTGCTTCGCGTGCGATCAGGCTCCATGCAGCCCACCCTTCGTACCGGCGAAACGATCCTCGCCGACATGAGCCACTATCGCCGCCACCTGCCGCGCCGCGGCGAGCTGGCGATCTACCTGACGCCGGGGAGCACCAATGAGCTGTCCATCAAGCGCATCCTCGCGCTCGCCGGCGACCGCGTGCTGGTGCGGCGTGGCCGCGCCGTCGTCAACGGCCGTCAGATCGACGAGCCCTACGCCGAGTTCGGCGACCCGGGCTGGTCCTACAACAACACCGGAACCTTCATCGTCCCGCGGGGGAGCGTCTTTGTGCTGGGCGACAACCGCGCGAACAGCAAGGACAGCCGGGTCCGCGGTCATGGGTTCGTCCCTGTCGACCGCCTCGTCGGCCGCGCGCTGCGCATCGTGTGGACGGCGGATCTCCCTCGCCTGGGGCGCTCGATCGGAACCCCCTGACGACCACTGGGCCGTGAACCTTCCTCCGGGCCGTGGCGACTGATGAGGAGAGCGACGACACCATGACCGGCCTGCGCCTCGTCGTGGCCGCGCTCGATGAGCCACGATGGAGGAAGTCATGTCCAACTCGATGTTTGTCCTGGGATTACTGCTGGTTAGCCTAATCGCTATGCCGATGGCGGCCGGCGCCCATTCGGAAGGCGACTGTGCCAACAACGGCATCAGCTCCTGTAACAAGAGTCACCCCAAGAACTACGACGCGCGGCTCGCCTGCGCGAACAGCGTTCTGACCGCTTGCGCGGGCCACAAGCACAGCGGACCGAGCGCCAGTTTCTCGAGTGTCAAGCCGAAGCCGCCGACCTCGCCGACTCTGCTGCGCCGGCAGTAGTGGGCTCATCGGTCCGGTCGCGGGTGCTTCAGCCGCTCCCGCGACTGCTCCCTGCGGCCTTGGCAAGGGGGCAGTGCTAGTCGTAGCTCCCCAGAAGCTCACGTCTTCTTCCCCTCCCCCTTCGGCCCCGCAGGGGCCAAAGCGAGCGAAGCTCGCTTGTGCACCTTCGGCGCAAATGCGGGGAGGGGGGCACCGGCAGGAGAAGGGTCGCAAGCGAAACTCCAGGCTCTTCACCCCACCCGGCGTCTCGCTCCGCTCGACGCCACCCTCCCCGTCAAGGGGAGGGTGAAATGTTGAGCAAGCCGTCGGCACACCCTGGCGATGC
>JBIOVC010000561.1:0-6828 GCA_044867545.1 Hyphomicrobiaceae bacterium
TGTCCTTGTTGGCGCGCCTGAGCATCTGCGCACGCTGGAACTCGAGGCCCCAGTCGTCGGTGCCGCCGGCGGCAACCGCCTTCATCAGCTTCTGTGCGTTGCCGGCGCGCAAGAAGACGGCGAGCCGCGCCTGCGCCTTCTGCTGCTCGGCCTTGGCCAAGCGCGGGATCATGCGGCGGATCATCGCCGCGCGCTGGTTGCGCTCCGCCGCCCACCGCGGGTCGTCGAGCAGCAGCCGGTCGAGCCGCCACTTGTGGTCGGCCTCGCCGATGAGCTTGCCGAGCCGCTCGAGTACATCGTCCTCGAGGGCGGCCGGGACGTTGTCCTCGCGCCACGCCTTCTGCACCAACGCCCGCGCGCCGGCCTCGTCCCCGTCGGCGAGACGGGCGAGGGCGAGCGCCGCGCGGCCGACACCGGTCTTCGGCGCCTCGCTCTTGAAGTGGTCCTTGATCGCCCGCGCTTCGCCGTTCTTGAACAGTGTTTCCTCGAGGCGCTGGGTGAGCGCGCCGCGGTCGGGCCAGGCCGGGTTTGCGGCGAGGAACGCCTGGTACTCGCCGACGCTGCCGTAGCCGCCGCGGAGCCGGTACCAGTCGACGATCTTGGCCGCGGTCGGATCGCTGATCTGCTGGCGGAGCTGGCGTGCCGAATCGAGGTCACCGGAGGCGATCTCGCCGACGGCTTTCGCAAGGCGCGTGGCGTCCTCGGCGGCGAGCGGGTGCTCGCGGGCCGCCGCGATTGCCGCATCGTAACGGGTCACATGCTCCTGCTCGGCCGTGAGCGCTCCGGGACGCGGCGCCGGGAGCTTGTGGGGCTCGGCCTTGGGTTGCGCCGGCTGGGATTGCTGGGCGGCGCCGGCGGGAGGCGGCGCGGGCGGGGCTTCTGCCTTGGCGAGTCGGCCGGGATTCGGCGCCGGCGGCGGCGGCAGCTGTGCGCTCGCAGCCCCGGCGACGGTTAGGGCCAGGACGAACGCCAGCGGGCGCAAGCAGCAATGAACAGCGGTTCTAGTCGGCCCCTTGGCCCGCATCTTGCTCACAACGTTTAGAAAACGAGACGAAGCTGGCCGTTTGAAGGCGCGCGTTCAGCAGTTGCACACGTTCCGTGCGTATCACGGACGTCAGCTTGCGAGCAGCAACCGAAACGCCTAATGTTCCGTTGCTCTCGCAGTCGTTCCCATGCGCCCCGCGCGTGGTTTCGCGGTAAGGGTAACAAGCGAGGCGCGGGCCTTCAAGACGGCCGGTCCCTTCGTGGATCGGAAAGCGTTGAGGGCCGGTGCCAAAGCGGCCTGCGGCGCGCGATTGAGAGGTCGAGAGGACAATATGCTCAAGGGATCGTTTACAGCCCTTATCACCCCGTTCAAGAACGGTGCGGTGGATGAGGCCGCCTACGAGCGGCTGATCGAGTGGCAGATCGCGCAGGGAACGCATGGCCTGGTGCCGGTCGGCACCACCGGCGAGAGTCCCACGTTGAGCCACATCGAGCACAAGCGCGTGGTCGAGATTTGCATCGACGTGGCGCGGAAGCGCGTGCCCGTCGTCGCCGGCGCCGGCTCGAACTCGACCTCTGAGGCGATCGACTTCACGCGCCACGCCAAGGCTGCGGGTGCCGACGCCGTGCTGATCGTCACGCCCTACTACAACAAGCCGACGCAGGAAGGGCTCTACCAGCACTACAAGGCGATCAACGACGCGGTCGACATCCCGATCGTCATCTACAACATTCCGGCCCGCTCGGTCGTCGACATGAATGTCGCCACGCTCGCGCGATGCGCCAAGCTGAAGAATGTGATCGGCGTCAAGGACGCGACCGCCAACCTGACGCGCGCCTCCCAGCAGCGGCAGGCCTGCGGCAAGGGTTTCCTCATGATGTCGGGCGAGGACGCGACCGCGCTGGGCTTCATGGCCCACGGCGGTCGGGGGTGCATCTCGGTGACGTCGAACGTCGCGCCCGCGCTCTGCGCCGAGTTCCAGAACGCGTGCATCGCCGGCAACTTCGCGCGCGCGCTCGAGATCCAGGACCGCCTGATGCCGCTGCACGACGCGATGTTCGTCGAGACGAGCCCCGGCCCGGTGAAGTATGCGGCCTATCGGCTGGGCCTGTGCTCCTCGCCCGAGACCCGGCTGCCGTTGGCGCCGGTGACCGAGGCGAGCCGGAAGGCGGTCGATGCGGCGCTCGTCGCGGCCGGCCTGCTGCAGAGGGCCGTGGCCGCCGAGTAGCGCGCCCCACCTGTTAGTCGAGGCCCGGTCATGGCCGCCAGCAAGGACGACGGCCGCAAGACGATTGCCGAGAACCGGCGCGCGCGCTTCGAGTATTTCATCACCGACACCTACGAGGCCGGCATCCAGCTGACCGGCACCGAGGTGAAGTCGCTGCGCAAGGGGCAGGCGAACATCTCCGAGAGCTACGCCGCCGCCGAGAGCGGCGGCCTCATGCTGATCAATGCCTACATCGCCGAGCACAAGGACGCCGGCCCCTTCTTCCAGCACGAGCCGCGGCGGCCGCGCCGGCTCCTGCTGCACAAGAAGGAGATCAGCAAGCTCAAGGCCGCCATCGAGCGCCAGGGCATGACGCTGGTTCCGCTCTCGCTCTACTTCAACGATCGCGGCAAGGCGAAGCTGAAGCTGGCGCTCGCCCAAGGCAAGAAACTGCACGACAAGCGAGAGGCGACCAAGAAGCGCGACTGGGACCGCGAGAAGTCCCGCCTCATGCGCGAGAAGGGGTAGCGGTGGCTCAGCCGTGAGCGGCACGGGCGCAATCCGATGTCAGGTTGACCGCATGGAAGGTCCCCCGGTACCATTCGCCTGAAGGGCCCACAGAATGCCCTCGTCACGGTCTCGCAGCCTGCGTCGACCCTGGGGTGCGCAGGCGCACAGCGCAGACCGCTCACATCGGGAGGAACGCATGGACAGACGCAGCTTTGTCGTAGGCACAGCCACGACCGCTGCCGCGCTCGCGGCCGGCCCGGCGCCCGCCCAGGAGGTTTTCCCCTCCCGCCCCGTCACCCTCGTCAATCCGTTCCCGCCCGGCGGCGCGGTCGACGTCGTGGGCCGGCCCTTCGCCGCGGTGCTGGAGCCGCTGCTGAAGCAGCCGGTGGTCATCGAGACCAAAGCGGGTGCGGCCGGCGCTGTCGGCGCCCAATTCGCGGCCTCGGCCAAGCCCGACGGGTATACGCTTCTCGCCCACCTGCCATCGATATCGGGCTTCGAGGCGGTGGACAGGCTGTTCGGCCGCACGCCGAAGTTCACGCGCGCCGATTTCATCCCGATTGCGCGCCTCACCGAAGGCCCATTGGTGGTGGTAGTCAACGATCAGCAGCCCTACAAGACGCTGAAGGAGCTCGTCGATGATGCCAAGAAGGATCCCGACAAGCTGACCTTCTCGTCGTCAGGGCTCTACGGGGCCCTGCATCTGCCGACGGCACTGTTCATGCAGGCCACCGGCATCCAGATGAAACACCTGCCGACCGCCGGTGGCGGACCGGCGCTGACTGCCATCCTCGGCAATAACTCGCAGGTGCTGGTGTCCTCGATCGCGGCCGCCAGCGCCCAGATGAAGGCCGGTAAGCTGCGCGCGCTCGCCTCTTTCTCGCCCAAGCGAGCCGCTGGAGCCCCCGACGTTCCGACCCTGAAGGAGCTCGGCTACGATGTCGAGTTCTCGATTTGGGTCGGCCTGTTCGCGCCCAAGGGCACGCCGGAGCCCGTGATCGCCAAGCTGCGCACGGAGACCAAGAATGCGGTTGAGGACGAGCAGTTCAAGAAGGCGATCCTGAACATCGGCGACGTCGTTGCCTTTCTTGATCAACCCCAGTTCAAGGTATTCTGGGACGCCGATGCCAAGCGCGTTGAAGGCGCAGTGCAATCCATCGGCAAGGTCGGTGGCTAGTGTCCTGATCGCGAAATTCGTCTCATTGTGCGGCGACCTCGGAACGAATTTCACGAACCTGGCTCGACCCGATGTTGCGGACTTCTCGATCATCACACTAGCTTCTCCCTACATCGTGGGGAAGGTCAGGGTTCCGACATGATCATCCGTGCAGACCATGTTGCCGGGGCGGCTTTCATCGTGCTCGGCATCGTGGTCTTTGCCGTCAGCGGCGATCTGCCGTTCGGGTCGATTACGTCGCCGGGGGCCGGCATGATGCCGAAGCTCGTCGCCGCGCTGATGATGCTGTTCGCAGTTCTGATCATCGCCGGCGGCCGCGCGAGCCAGCCGCTCGCGAGCATCGACTGGAGCGACTGGAAACACGCCGCACTCGTGGTCGTCATTTTCGCGGCAACCATCGCCGGCTACCGCGTCCTGGGCTTCCTGTCCACCATGCCGCTGCTGGTGTTCGCGCTGCTCTTAGGCGTTGAGCGGCAAAGGGTTCTGCCCGCCGCGGCCTACAGCATTGGTCTGGCCTTGTTCGCCTACTGGCTGTTCGGGGTTGCACTGAAGGCGCCGCTCGAGCGCGGACTGCTTTGGTTCTAGTGCCGTGGGCGAGATCTACGACAGCCTGCTCCTCGGCTTCTCGGTTGCTTTGCGGCCCGATGTGCTGTGGTACGCATTCATCGGCTGCCTGGTCGGCACCTTGGTCGGAATGCTGCCCGGCATCGGGCCGCTCGCCGGCGTCAGCATTCTGCTGCCGCTGACCTTCGGGCTCGACCCCACCAGGGCGATCGTGATGCTGGCCGGCATCTACTACGGCTCCCAGTACGGCGGCTCGACCACCTCTATCCTGCTGCGCATCCCCGGAGAGGCGGCCTCCGTGATGACCTGCATCGACGGCAACGCGATGGCCAGGAAGGGCCGCGCCGGTGCGGCGCTCTGCATCGCCGCGATCGGTTCGTTCATCGCAGGCACGTTCGGGGTAGTGGTATTGACGCTGGTCGCGCCGCCGCTCGCAGCCTTCGCACTCGGCTTCGGCCCGCCGGAGTACACCGCGCTGTTGACACTCGGCCTCATCTTCCTCGCCTACATGTCGACGAGCTCGCTCGTCCGCACGCTGCTGATGGCGACATTCGGGCTCCTGTTGGGGACCGTCGGCATCGACGTGATGAGCGGTCATTTCCGATACAGCTTCGACATCGCCGAGCTTGGCGACGGGCTCGGCATAGTGCCGGTCGCGGTCGGCCTGTTCGGGCTCGGCGAGATCCTGTCGACTCCAAGCCGCAAGGTCAGCGGTGAGGTCGTGCGGCCGCGCCTGCGCGAGCTGTGGCCGAAACGCGTGGAATGGCGGGACGCCGCGATGCCGATCGCGCGTGGCTCGGTGCTCGGTTTTCTGATCGGCATCATCCCGGGCTCCGCACACATCATTTCGAGCTTCGTCTCATATGCCCTGGAGCGGCGGATCTCGCGGCATCCGGAGGAGTTCGGCAAGGGAGCCGTCGCCGGCGTAGCGGGGCCCGAGTCTGCCAACAACGCTGCTTCCACCGGTGCCTTCGTGCCGATGCTTGCGCTTGGAATCCCGACCGGGCCGGTCACCGCGGTGCTGATGGCCGCGCTCTTGATCCACGGCATCCCCCCCGGTCCCACTCTCGTCAACGACCATCCCAACGTATTCTGGGGATTCGTTGCCTCCATGTACGTCGGCAATCTGATGCTGCTCGCGCTCAACCTGCCGCTGGTCGGTCTGTTCGTGAACATGCTCCGGATCCCGTACGCCTATCTCTATCCACTCATCATCATGTTCTGCCTGATCGGCGTCTACGAGGTGAACCACTCGATCGTCGACGTGTGGATCATGCTGCTCATGGGCATTGTCGGCTACGGGCTCAAGAAGTTCGGGTTCGACCCGGCGCCTCTGGTGCTTGGGCTCGTCATTGCGCCGATCTTCGAGATGAGCCTGCGCCAATCGCTCATCATGTCGAACGGGACCTGGCTGATCTTCCTGCAGCGACCGATCGCTCTTACTCTCATCCTCATCTGCGTCGCACTGCTCGCCGTATCGGCCTTGACGCCGTTGCTGCAGCGCCGGGACTGGCGCGCCGAGCTCGCCGAGGCAGGGGCCGACAAGCCGGCGGGCGTGTGACTGCATTCGGAGCCGACAGATGCCGCGCGAACTGGCAGACCGCTTCCGCATCGAGCCCGGCACGCGTGCGCATTTGGGCCGCCGCGATCCCGCCGACATCTCCGCCCTGCCCGGCCGCAAGACCGCCGAGGACCGGTGCACCAAGGACGCTGCCGTCATCAACGAGTGGCAGGACAAGCTCTACGCCGAGGGCCGCCGAGCGCTGCTGGTCGTGCTGCAGGGGGTAGACACCGCCGGCAAGGACGGCACCGTGCGCCACGTCTTCAACGACACCGGCCCGCTCGGCGTGACGGTGACCGCGTTCCGCCGCCCGAGCGAGGAGGAGCTGGCGCACGATTTCCTCTGGCGCGCGCACCAGGCCTGCCCGCGACGCGGCACCATCGGCATCTTCAACCGTTCCCATTACGAGGACGTGCTGGCCGGCCGCGTGAGGAAGCTCGCGCCGAGGACCGCCGTCGAACAGCGCTACGCCCAGATCAACGACTTCGAGCGCATGCTCACCGAGAACGGAACGACGATCCTGAAGTTCATGCTGCACATCTCCAAGGAGAAGCAGCGCGAGCGGCTCGAGGCCCGCCTCGAGGAGCCCCAGAGCCGCTGGAAGTTCGACCCCGGCGACCTCGACGACCGCGCGCTGTGGGACAAGTACCAGGCCGCCTACGAGCTGATGCTCTTCAAGTGCTCGACCGCGTGGGCGCCGTGGTACGTGATCCCTTCCGACCGCAAGTGGGCACGCAACGCGGCCATTGCCACGATCGTGCGCGGCACGCTCGAGGCGATGCGCCCCGAGTACCCGAAGCCCGCCTGGAATCCCAAGGATTTCA
>JBIOVC010000562.1:0-3243 GCA_044867545.1 Hyphomicrobiaceae bacterium
CCGTCGACGAGGATCGGGTCGCCGGTGCGATTGCGGAGCGCGACGTGCAATGCAGCGCGGTTCTCGGTCGCGTTGATGCGCTCGCCGGCGAACATCGCATCCCGACGCCCGGCGACATCGGCGGCCCCCACCAGGTCCTCGAGCAGGCGCAGCGTCTCAGGCGTGACCGCGCATTTGGAATAGTCCAGCAGCAGATCGGTGAAGCGCGCCGAGAAGTGCTGGAAGCGATCGGGGTCTGCCGCGAACAGCTCGCGCAGCGTGCGCGCGCGGGCCGCCTCACGGTGTGCGGCGAGCGCCGCCCATGCTGCCTCTGTGGCTGCGCTCATCTAGTGTCCTGATCGCGAAATTCGTCCAACTGCGCCGCGAACTCGGAACGAATTTCGCGATCTGAAGGACACTAGCAAATCAAGGCTTCTAGTGTGATTCAGATCGAGAAGTCCGCTCACGAACCTGGCTCGACCCGATGGTGCGGACTTCTCGATCATCACACTAGCCAGCGCTTCCAGGCAAACGGGCCCACGTGTAGGCTCCCTGTCGCGCAGTGGGGGAGTGGGGACAGGGAGGAGATCGGCATGAAGTACAGCAAGTTCGGGATCACCGATTTCCAGGTCTCGCAGCTCGGCCTCGGCTGCATGAGCATGTCGGGCGTCTACGGGCGGCAAGACGACCAGGAGTGCATCGCGACGATCCAGCGCGCGATCGACCGCGGCATCAACATCCTCGACACCTCGCACAGCTACGGCGAAGGCCACAACCACGAGCTGATCGGCAAGGCGATCAAGGGCCGCCGGGACAGAATAGTGATCCATTCCAAGACCGGTTCGCCCAAAGGCAAGACCGCCGACGGCGTCAATCGCGGGGGCGGCGCGCGCGACTACCTGCGCAAGGTGTGCGAGGAGAGCCTCACGCGGCTCGGCACCGACCGGCTCGACGTGCTCTGCATGTCCAGGGTCGACCGCAACGTGCCAATCGAGGAGTCGGTCGCGGCGATGGCGGAGATGGTGAAGGAGGGCAAGACCCGCTACATCGCTCTCTCCGAGGCTTCGCCAGAGTCGATCCGCCGGGCCTCATCCGTGCATCCGATCGCGTCGCTGCAGATCGAGTACTCGCTGTTCTCGCGCGACCCGGAGGCATTCGGCAACATCAAGGCGGTGCGCGAGCGCGGCATGGGCTTCATGGCCTACTCGCCGCTGGGGCGCGGCATCCTCTCCGGCCAGTTCCATTCGACGGACGACGTCCCCGCCGGCGACCGGCGCCGGGAGCACCCGCGCTACAGCGGCGAGAACATGGTGCACAACGCGAAGCTGCTCAGGCAGCTCGAGGCGATCGCGGCTGAGAAGGGCGTGTCGCTGCCGTGCCTCGCGATCGCGTGGCTGTTGCACCAGGGCGGCGACATCATCCCGATCCCGTCGTCGAAGTCGCGCAATCACCTCGAGGACAATCTCAAGGCGATCGAGGTCAAGCTCAGCGCGGACGATCTCGCGCGGATCGACCGGATCAGCCCTTACGGCGCGGCCGCCGGAACGCGCTATCCGGAAAAGGACATGTCGCGGCTCAACGTGTGATCAGGACACTAACCATGGGCATGTACCATGATGGCAATCGCGAGATGCAGGATGCGTTCGGCAGCCGGGCGCTCGCCGACCGGCTGGTGGAGCGGCTGTGGCGCGACCGGTTCAAGGACGAGGACAAGGCGCTGATCGAGGCGTCGAGCTTCTTCTTCGTGGCGAGTGCTGACACGCAAGGCCGGCCCGACTGCTCGTTCAAAGGCGGCGCGCCGGGCTTCGTCAAGGTGATCGCGCCGGACCTGCTGGTCTATCCCGACTATGACGGCAACGGCATGTTCAAGACGCTCGGCAATATCCGGGTCAGTCCGCACGTCGGCCTCTTGTTCATCCGCATGGACGAGAGGCCGACGCGGCTCCGGGTCAACGGCCGGGCGTCGATCGCGCCGGCCGATCCGGCGGGTACGGATTTCCCGGGGGCGCAGCTGCTGGTCGAGGTCAGGCCCGAGCACATCTTCCCGAACTGCCCGCGCTACATCCCGGACCTGAAGACGGGCGAGCCTTCCAAGTACGTCCCCTGCGCCGGTGGCGTGCCGCCGGTCGAGCCGGCCTGGAAGAGTTTCGACGCCTTCAAGGACGTGGTGCCGCCGCGGCGGGCTTGAGAGGAGGAGTGCATGAAGCCGACTGCATCTGCCCGCTTGCTGCTGGCAGCCGTGATCGCGGGGCATACGCTTTTCATCGGCGCAGCCTGCTCGGCCGACAACTTTCCGTCGGCGACGGTCAAGATCGTGGTGCCCAATCCGGCGGGCGGGACCGCCGACGCGCTGCCGCGCATCATTGCCGAGCCGCTCGCCAAGGTGTGGCAGAAGCCGGTGGTGATCGACAATCGGACCGGGGCTGCCGGCAACATCGGCGCCGAGTTCGTCTTTCGGGCGCCGGCCGACGGCTACACGCTGCTGTCCTCGCCGCCGACGACGCTCGCCATCAACCAGTCGCTCTACAAGCAGCTCACCTACGACTCGACCAAGTTCAAGCCGATCACGGTGCTCGGCTCATCGCCCAACGTGCTGATCGTCAGCCCGAAGCTCGGCGTGTCGACGGCTAAAGAGCTGATCGACAAGGCGAAGGCCAATCCCGGCACGATCACCTATGGATCGCAGGGCATCGGCTCGACCGGCCACCTGACGGGGGTGCTGCTCGAATCCATGGCCGGGGTGAAGCTCAACCACGTGCCCTATCGCGGTACCGCGCCCGCCATGAAGGACCTGCTCGGCGGCCACATCCAGATGATGTTCGACAACCTGACATCCTCCCTGCCGCATCACCAAGCGGGCGCGCTCAAGATCATCGCCGTGTGCACGCCAGAGAGGTCACCCTACCTCAGCGATGTTCCGACCATGGTGGAGGCCGGGCTGCCGGGCTTCGTGTCGGTGACGTGGTTCGGCATGGTGGCGCCGCCGGGCACGCCCGACGATATCGTTGCCAAGATCAACAAGGACGTCGTCACCGTGCTCAAGACCGAGGAGGTGAAAGCCAAATTCCTGGCCCAAGGCGCGACGCCGGTCGGCAACACGTCGGCGGAGATGGCGGCGTTCATCGCGGCCGAGCGCAAGCGCTGGGCGGACGTGATCGAGACCGCGCAGGTCAAGCTCGAGGAGTAGGGTCGAGTGATCGTCGACTTCCATCATCACTTCACGCCGCGCGAGCTCGTCAAGGAGGACCCCGGCGACCGGCTGGT
>JBIOVC010000563.1:0-3340 GCA_044867545.1 Hyphomicrobiaceae bacterium
GCGAGCTTACCGATGCCGGAGGAGCAGGCGCCGGCGAGCAGCCCGGCCGACACGGCAATCGCGGCGGCGAGGCCCCGCACCACCACCGGCCGTCGCCGGCCCATCCGCCGCTGCATGCTCGCTCTCCAATGTGACGCCCGCGACTCGCTCCGTACGCCGATTCGCCGTAGTCGGATGTGACCGCCAAGCGGAATTCACAGCGCACAGACGACTTTGCACGGTTTCCTCACTACGCCGGGGACAACTGCGGCGTTCTCATGGACCAGGGAACCCGAATCGTGACGGCCTATCAGTCTGTAGTCGTTTGTCTGTCTCCGATGATCGGTGGATGCGAGGTCCCGCTTGATCCGGATACGCCAGGGTTCGAGCGACCCCGTGAGTGCGTCGTTCGGCACGCTGACTATTGCCCGATGAAGGCTTGACCATGCGGAACCTTGTGGGCCGAGTTCGGACCGTTGCCGTTATCATTGCATTTGCGGCGGCTGCGCTCGCGGTTGGTGCCGCGCCGACAGCTCATGCCGGTGGTGGCGACGCGGTGCGGCCAACATCCGCCGTGGTCGAGACCCAGCACCACTCGATCCTGCGCATCCGCGCCGGCGATCCCCTGCCGCAGACCCGCTCCATCATCGTCGGCCGCAACAAGTCGATGCTGGTCGAGCTGCCGCGCGAGCTGCGCGACGTCGTCGTCTCCAACCCGTCGATCATGGACGCGGTGCTGCAGAGCTCGAACCGCGTGTATCTGATCGGCAAGCGGACGGGCCAGTCGAACGCCTTCTTCTTTGACGCCAACGGTCAGCAGATCCTGACGCTCGAGGTGCTCGTCGAGATCGACACCTTGCCGCTCGAGCAGCTCCTGCACCGCCTGCTGCCGGGTTCAAACATCCGCGCCGAGGTGCTGAACGACACCATCATACTGACCGGCGGCGTCAGGAATCCGATCGACGCAAACCGAGCCGCCGACATCGCCTCCCGCTTTGTCGTCTCGCCGATCCCGGAGACCGACGATCGCCAACGCCAGAAGGTAGTCAACATGCTGGCGGTGGAGGGTGAGGAGCAGGTGATGCTGCGCGTCACTGTCGCCGAGGTTCAGCGCTCGGCGTTGAAGCAGATGGGCGTCAACATCGGCGCGATCGTTACCGCCGGCAACTTCACGACAACCTTCTTGAGCGAGAACGCGCTGCCGCTCACCGCGGCTGCCGGCCTCGGCATTCTTCCCATCCCGGCCATCGGCACGGCCGGGCTCACGCCCGGCAACCCTGTCACCTGCGCCACTGCGGGCGCGCTCTGCAACTGGAACCTGGGTCCGGCAGACGACACCTTCGGAAACAGCGGCTTTACCAACAACTGGTCGTCGGGCAACTCCCGAGTGGCGCAGGCCATCCGCGCGCTCGAGCGCGATGGTCTGGTCAGAACGCTCGCCGAGCCGAACCTGACGGCCACGTCGGGCGAGACCGCCAAGTTTCTGGCCGGCGGCGAGTTTCCGATTCCCGTCGTCGATACCCAGGGGCAGCTCTCCGTGACGTTCAAGGAGTTCGGCGTCGGCCTGGCGTTCACCCCGATCGTGATGAGCGAAGGCCGCATCAACCTCAAGATCGAGACCGAGGTCAGCGAGCTGACCAATACCGGCGCCGTCACGCTGTCCAACATCCAGATCCCGGCCCTCAAGAAGCGCCAGGCCAAGTCGACAGTCGAGCTTCCTTCAGGCGGCTCTATCGCCATGGCGGGCCTCATCTCCGACGATGTTCGCCAGAACGTCGACGGCTTTCCGGGTCTCAAAGACGTGCCGATCCTCGGCACCCTGTTCCGCAGCCGCGATTTCATCCGCCAGGAGACCGAGCTGGTCGTGATCGTGACGCCCTACACGGTGCGCCCGACCGCCCGCCAGAACCTCGCCCGTCCCGACGACGGCCTGGCGCCCGCAACCGATCGGTATGCAAATTTTCTCGGCCACCTGAACCGGATCTACGGCGGCGGCGGTCCGCTGCCCGACGGCGGTCTCAAGGGCGACTACGGCTTCATCGTCGAATGATCGGAGCGCTGACAATGCGGGTGCGAACGAGGACCCTCTCGGCCGCGGCGACAATCGCCGGCGCCGCAGCATTAGGTCTGGTTCTGACGGCGTGCCGTGCGCACGAGTCCGGCGACTACGTCGCCGGCTGGAGCATGATCGATCCTTCCGAGCGCCACCCGATCATCGTCACCCAGCAGCCCTCGGTGATCTCGCTGCGCGTCGATAGCGCTGCGTACGGGCTCACCCCGGCCCAGCGCGCTCAGGCGATCCGCTTTATCGAGCGCTATCGCACGACCGACGCCGGCAACGGCAAGCTCGTCATCCAGACGCCGGGCGGCACCTTGAACGAGGTGTCGGCAATGCATGCGGCGGCCGAGCTGCGCCACTTGATGGTCGAGATGGGCTTCGATCAGACCTCGGTGACCGTTGAGACCTATCCCGGCGGCCGCAATCAGCAGCCACCCGTACGCGTCTCTCATCTTCGCTTCTTCGCGGAAGGGCCGAAGTGCGGCGACTGGCCGGCCAACCTCGCCGACAGCTCGTCTGGCCTCAACTACGCGAATTTCGGCTGCTCCAACCAGCGCAACCTTGCAGCGATGGTCGCCAACCCGGCCGATCTGCTGGTGCCGCGTACTGAGACTCCCGCCGCCAGCGAGCGGCGCGACGCGCAATGGCAGAAGTACACCAAGGGCCAGTCGACCATCTCCCAGAAGCTCGAGGACGAGCGGGTGAGGGTCCAGGGCAACTAGACCAATTCTCTATATTAGAGAGCCGATCCCCTCCTTCTTGTGGGGGCAGAGGCCTACCCCGAACTTGTTCCGCGGGTAGGCGGAACCCCAACTGATCGCAGCCTTGAGCTGAGCATCCGTTGACCGCGGGGCCCGCCTGCGTGGCAATTCGTAGTGGCCGCCACAACAAAGGCGATACAGATATATCGCACAGGCCGCCATGATCGGATAATATTTTCTTTCTACGGCGGAAAGTTGACCGGAAAATAGAAAATAATACTATCTGGGCCAAGGTGTCGTCGCCACTCACGGGCGGGCGGCGCTGATTCCCATTGGCTCGGGCCGTCAGTCTTCAGCAAATGAAGTACTTCCCTATCTTCGTCGATCTCGACCACCGCCACGTCGTCATCGCCGGTGCAGGTGAGAAAGCCGCGCAGAAGCTGCGGCTGGTCGGCAAGACTACGGCCACGATCACGGTGGTCGGCATCGACCCGGTCGAGGAGGTCGCCGAGCAGGCCTCCACCGGCGCCATCGAGCTGCTGGCCCGGCCGTTCGAGGAGCACGACCTCGACGGCGCGGCGCTGGCATTTGCAGCCGACGG
>JBIOVC010000564.1:0-2264 GCA_044867545.1 Hyphomicrobiaceae bacterium
ACTTCTTCTGCTGGTTCTGCTGGCCTTGCTGACCCGGCTGGCCCTGTTGCGGACCCTGCTGCTTTTGCAGCCACTGCTGGGCCTGCTGGCGCTGCTGAATATCCTGAGACTGCGTCAGCGCCGATGCCGCGAGCGTTTGAATCTCGTCCGGTGTGACGGACCTCGGGTTCTGCAATGCTTTCGAGGCGATCTGGGCAACCCGAGCCGATGTCTTCTCGTTCTCTGCCATTGGGGGAAACTCCTCAATCTACTGCAGAAATCCATCACGCAGGTGCGTGACGGACTCACAGTACGCTCGCCCGTTGCGGCTTCAAGCAACGGTCAAGCCTGCGGACCTAATATCCACAGCTTATTAAGGGAAGTTCCCGGCACACCCTGACCGTCACGCCGGCTGCGGCCGCTTGCCGGTCCACAGCGGGGGGTTCGTCTGCTTCACGCGCCGCGCCTCCTTCACAAGCTCCTTGATCGCGCCGGTGATCGGCAGCGAGAGACCCGCGGCATCCGTCATCCTGGCGACGATCTGCATGTCCTTCAGCGCCCAGGTGAAGGAGATCATGTCCCAGTCCTCGAGCGCGGCGGACTTGCCCGAGCTCATCAGCAGCGCATCGCGAAGCTTGACGAGGTCGATGCCGGTCGTCTCGGCCAGGCGGCCAGCCTCGATCAGCGCGACGCCGTTCACCCATAGCAGCAGGTTGTTCATGGTCTTGCCGACCTGGCCGTGGCCGACGTCGCCCAGGTGCGCGATGTCGGAGCAGAAGGTTGCATAGACCGGGCGGGAGCGTTCCACGACCTCCGGCGCGCCGCCGACGAGGGCCAGCAGGGTGCCCTCGTCCGCCGCCCAGCGGCCGCGGCAGATCGGAGCGTCGAGCACGGCGATGCCCTTGGCGCGGGCGGCGGTGTCGACGCGCTTCACTGCATCGGGCGCGACGGTCGAGGAGATGGCGATGACGGAGCCGGGGGCCAGGCCCGCGAGCAACCCGTCCGCGCCGAAGACGACCGCCTCGACCTCCTCGTCGTAGCCGACGCCGATGATGACGAAGGCCGTGCTGCGGGCGAGCGCGGCGGGTGTCGTGGCGATCGCTGCCCCGGCCGCCTTGGCCTTATCGAGCTGCGCCTTGCTGACGTCGCAGGCGGTGACCGGATAGCCGTGCCGCACGAGGTGCTTCAGCATGGCGAGCCCCATGCGGCCGACGCCGACGATGCCCACCTTCTCCTTGTCCGCCGCCGTGCCGGTCTCCGTCATTCCAATACTCCTTCACTCGAAACGTCCGTGTCACTGCCCGCTGGTGAATGCGCGAAAGATCAGCCCTAGTCCGCCGATCACGATCGCCGCATCGACTAGAACGGTATGGATGGAAAGGGGGATGCGCCGCAACATCCAGCGCGCCAGGAACGTGCCCGGCACCATGCAGAGGCCGACGACGGCGCCGACCAGGGCAAGCTCGAGCGTCAGCACCTGTGACGCACCGAACACGGTGATCTTGACGAGATGGGAGGCCAGGCCGATCGCGGAGTCGGTGCCGACCAGCGCCATGCCGCGCAGGCCGGCGCTCAGCAGGATGAGCAGGATCAGCACGCCGCCGCCGATCGTCGTGCCGGCGATCAGGCCATAGGTGAACGCGACGGCGACGATGGCGGGGCGCGACATCGGTCCGACCTCTTTCGGCATCAGCCGCCGGCCCACCACCATGAGGATGAGAAAGAACCCGAGGATGACCGAGATCGTGCGCTCGTCGAGCCGGGTGTAGATCAGCGCTCCGAAGACGCAGCCGGGCATGCTCGCGGCCATCACCAGGAGGCACGTCGGCCAGTGGATGTGCTGCCAGAACACGCCGATGCGGGTGATGTGGCTCACCACCATGGCGACGCTGATCGTCTGCACGATCGCGCCGACGCCGATGATCGGTACCAGCACGAAGGCGATGATCGCGGCGCCGCCCGAGCCGGTGAGCGAGCTCAACAGGGAGCCGAGAATAGCCGCGATCGCAACGGCTGCGACGGATCCAAGCTCGATCGACTCGAGGCTCAAGCGCGGTTCCCCGTCCTCGGTGAACTCATCCGCGCGCCGCCTGCAGCTCGACCTTGCCGCCGGCCATGATGCGGTCAACGGCGGCGGCCACCTCGCCTGCCCGTGCCGCGGTCCAGCCGCCGAACAGGGCGTTGTCGCGGAACTTGGCGCGGATGTCGTCCTCCGAGAGCGGATCGTGGGCGCCGCCCCGCATGTTGGCGCGGCGCACCTCCCGCACGGTGCCGTCCTTCAGCGT
>JBIOVC010000565.1:0-9266 GCA_044867545.1 Hyphomicrobiaceae bacterium
ATGTTGCACCGCACCCTATGGCCGCACAGTTCGGGCTCGGTTTCAAGCGATTTCTTGCAGTGCAAAATATGAACGCGCTGGCAGGAAAAAGGCAGCAGGCATCAAGCCAATTTTAGGAAATTCAGCTCAATATCAATGCCCTATCCTCGATCGTCAGGGCAGGCAGCAATGCTCGAGTTCCTCGGCCCGCTCATCCCTAAGGATGAGAACAGCCTCATCCTGGTTGCGCTGATGTGCACCTGGGCGGTGTTCATCGTCCGCAACGCGCTGCCGCATCCGCTGATGGCGGGGCTCGTCTACCCGGGCTTCGTGATCACTGCACTTGCAACCGACCTGCTGCTGCGCGAGCACGGGCTGCAGCCCACCTCGGACAAGATCGTCAACCTGGCGTTCGCGACCGGTACCGGCGTGACATTGGCGTTCGGTCTGTTCGCTGGGCTGTTCTGGCTCGCCGCCCAGCGCTCTCGCTGATTTTTTGGGCAGCGACTCCGGTTTCCGCGCCGCGGCCGACGCGATAAGCTTGCGCATATCGCAGGTGCGAAAACCCGGTGACCCGCATGGCTCGCAAAGCTCAGCCCCCTTCGGCGCCGCTGCCGGCGCGGGATGCTCCCTGGCTGTTTCGGACCTACGCCGGCCATTCGACTGCAACGAAATCGAACGAGCTCTACCGGAAGAATCTCGCCAAGGGGCAGACCGGCCTCTCCATCGCCTTCGATCTGCCGACGCAAACCGGCTACGACAGCGACGACGAGATGGCGAAGGGCGAGGTCGGCAAGGTCGGCGTTCCGATCTCGCACTTGGGCGACATGCGGGCGCTGCTCGACGGCATTCCGCTCGAGGCGATGAACACCTCGATGACGATCAACTCGACGGCGGCGTGGCTGTTCGCGCTCTACATCGCGGTCGCCGAGACGCAGGGCGCGCGCAAGGACCAGCTCACCGGCACGACCCAGAACGACATCATCAAGGAGTACCTGTCGCGCGGCACCTACGTGTTCCCGCCCGAGCCCTCGCTCAGGCTGATCAAGGACACAATCGTGTTCGCTTCGCGCGAGGTGCCGAAGTGGAATCCGATCAACGTGTGCTCCTATCACCTGCAGGAGGCGGGCGCGAGCCCAGTGCAGGAGCTCGCGTATGCGCTGGCGACGGCTGAAGCGGTGCTCGACACGGTGAAGGCGTCAGGCGAGGTCGATGAGGCGGACTTCGGCGCGCTGGTCGGGCGCATCTCGTTCTTCGTCAACGCGGGCGTGCGCTTCATCACAGAGGTCTGCAAGATGCGCGCGTTCGCAGAGCTGTGGGACGAGATCGCCCAAGAGCGCTACGGCGTCACCGATGCCAAGCACCGGCGGTTCCGCTACGGCGTGCAGGTCAACTCGCTCGGGCTCACAGAGCAGCAGCCGGAGAACAACGTCGCGCGCATCATGCTCGAGATGCTGGCCGTCACGCTGTCGAAGGGCGCGCGGGCGCGGGCGGTGCAGCTTCCGGCCTGGAACGAGGCGATGGGGCTGCCGCGGCCGTGGGATCAGCAGTGGTCGCTCCGCATGCAGCAGGTGCTCGCCTACGAGACCGACCTCCTCGAGTACGGCGACATCTTCGACGGCTCGACCGAGATCGCGCGCACGGTCGCAAAGCTCAAGGCCGAGGCGCGGGCCGAGCTCGAGAGCATCGAGAAGCTCGGCGGCGCGGTTGCCGCGATCGACGAAATGAAGCGCCGGCTGGTTGAGAGCAATACGGAGCGGGTGCGTCGGATCGAGCGCGGCGAGCAGGTGGTGGTCGGCGTCAACCGGTTCACGGAGAGCGAGCCCTCGCCGCTCGCCGCCGGCAGCGGCGCCACCGAGACCATCGATCCGAAGGTCGAGGCGGAGCAGGTCGCGCGGCTCAAGGCCTGGCGTACGTCACGGGACCAGAAGGCCGCTGCGGCGGCGCTGAAGGAGCTCGAGCGGGCGGCGCGTGAGGACCGCAACATCATGGGGTCCTCGCTCGCTTGCGCCAAGGCGGGCGTCACCACCGGCGAGTGGGGAGGCACGCTGCGGGAGGTGTTCGGCGAATACCGTGCGCCGACCGGGGTCGGGCGTGCGGCCGGCCAGAAGAGTGCTGAGATCGAAACGGTGCGGGCGAAAGTCGAGGCGCTCTCGGGCCGGCTCGGCCGGCGGCTCAAGATGCTGGTCGGCAAGCCGGGGCTCGACGGCCATTCGAACGGCGCGGAGCAGATCGCCGTCAGGGCGCGCGACGTCGGCATGGACGTCGTCTACGAAGGCATCCGGCTGACGCCGGCGCAGATCGTGCGTGCGGCGATCGATGAGAGCGTGCACGTGATCGGTCTGTCGGTGCTGTCGGGGAGCCACCTGGCGCTGGTCGGCGAGGTGATCGACCGGCTCGGGCGGGACGACGGCGAGATCCCGGTCGTCGTCGGCGGCATCATTCCGCCCGAGGATGCACACCGGCTGAAGGCGCTCGGGGTGGCTGCGGTCTACACGCCGAAGGACTTCCAGCTCAACGACATCATGGCCGAGATCGTCGAGCTGGTGGACCGTCGCCAAGGTGCGGCGTAGGTTGCGGCCCGCGATTCGCCACGCGGCCAGGGCGGTGAACGGGGCATGCGGGAAGAGACACGACAGCGGCTCAATCGGGCAATCCGGCTCGAGCGGCTCAGGAACGCGGCATTCGTGGCCGGCGTTGCCGCTGCGCTCGCCGGCGGCTTCCTGCTGATCAATCTTGATGCGAGCGTCGAGGATCGCCGGGTGGGCGCTACCGTGGAACACGTTGGCCCGCTCAACTCCAAGAATTCCGACCGCGCCCTCTCGGTCGATGTCAAACTCGACGACGGGCGTCACGCCACCGTGATCGCGCTGAAGACCACCGACCCGCACGTCGGCGACCATGTGATGGTGAGCGAGCACCGGCACCGGACCGGGCGAGTGACCTTCACCTGGAGATAGGCGAGCAACGGGCGGCGGCGGCCGACGGGCGGCGGCGGCCGACGGGCGGCCTCATGGGCCCCGGCCAGGGGTTTCTACCTCGCCGACTTCTGCTATACCGCTCGACCGCATGCCCCAGTGGCGGAACCGGTAGACGCGCCAGACTCAAAATCTGGTGACCGCAAGGTCGTGGGGGTTCGAGTCCCTCCTGGGGCACCATCCCACCGAAGTAGCCTTGAAAATCCGGGCTACGACCGCGGTGGGGAAGCAACCCGCCTCGAAAGTGGAAGCTCACTTCCCTCTTCGGGCCCTCTTCGGGCGCTTGCCGCATCAACAGCCCTATTACAAGCCGTGCTGAGCAGTGAGTTAGGATGCCGCCGAGAACAGACAATCTGTGTTCGGCGGCTCGGCGCCAACGGCGGACATCACCTTGTGAGGCCCACCATCTCGCCGGTCGACTCCGGCGCCTTGCGTTGACCCATTTAGTGACCACCCCTAAGCTCGACGGCGGGAACTGCAAGAAGGGACCTGAAGAATATGGCTCCTGTACCGGTGAAGCTCGCCATCGTCGGCCTGGGTCGTTGGGCACGGGTGCTTGCCCGCGCGGCCAAGCCCTCCGACAAGCTCCAGATCGTTTCCGGATACAGCCGAACCGAGGAGAAGCGCGCCTCCTTCACCAAGGACACGGGCATTCCGACAACCAGCGATCTCGCCTCGCTGCTCGCGAACCCCGAGATCAAGGGCGTCATCCTGACGGTCCCGAACGAGCAGCATCTGCCGGTGGCGGAGGCGGTGGCGAGGGCCGGCAAGCAGGTCTACACCGAGAAGCCGATCGCCAACACGCTCGAGAACGGCCTCAGGATCGAGGCGCTGCAGGCCCGCTATGGCGTGACCGTGATGGTCGGCCACAGCGCGCGACTGCTCAAGGGGACCCGGCTCATCAAGCAGGCGATCGATGCCGGCGAGATCGGCCGCGTCGCCTTCATGGAGGCCAACTTCTCGAATGAGCGTGCCCTCGAGCTGAACCCATCGATGTGGCGCTGGTACCGGGACAAGACGCCCGGCGGACCGCTGTCGCAGCTCGCCACGCACCAGTTCGACGCGCTGCACTATCTCGGCGGCGAGATCCAGGAGGTCTCCTCCACCGCATCCAAGCTGTCGCCGGTCGGCGCCGAGGTCGACGACCAGTCGATGACGGTGCTGCGCTTTGCCGACGGCAAGCTCGGCTACGTCGGCTCGTGCTGGACCTCGCCCGGCATTTACGCGATCCGGGTGTTCGGCCAGAAGGGGCTGATGCACTATGAGGTCGATTTCAGCTCGTGGGACACGCCGCCGAAGCTGCACGAGACCTCGACCCTCTACATCCAGCGCGGCAAGGACGGGTACGGCAAGCGCGAGCAGATCCCGGTGCCGCAGGGCGACATGTTCCGCGACGAGCTCGAGATGTTCGCGCAAGCCTGCCAGAGCGGCCGCCTCGGTGAGCTCACCGCGCATGATGGCAACGTGGCGCTGGCGGTGGTCGATGCGGCGCTGAAGTCGATCGAGCGCAAGGGCGCGGCGGTGCGGCTCGACGAGGTGCTCGGCGATGCCCGCGCCAGGATCAAGGGCTGAGTGGCGGCGGCTCTTTCGGAAGGTCAGGAGCGGCCAATGACGCATCTCGCCAGCCGGTACTTCTGCGACCTGACCCAACCGGAGATCAAGGCGCAGCTCGCGAGGAACCCCCTGGTGCTGCTGCCGGCCGGCAGCGTCGAGCAGCACGGGCCGCACCTACCGACGGGCACCGACATCCTCGCGGCCAATGTCATTGCGCTGGCAGTCGCGGAGCGGATGGACGGACTGGTGCTGCCGGGCGGGCCGCTCGGCGTCACGCCGATGCATTTGCCGTTCGAGGGCACCATCTCGCTCTCACCCGAGACTTACATGCGGGTGGTGACGGAGACCTGCGTCTCGACGGCGAAGCATGGCGCGCGGCGGCTTCTGATCCTCAACTGGCACGAGGGCAACAGCGCCTCGCTGGCGCTCGCTGCGGAGACGCTGCACCGGGAGCATGGGCTCTCGGTCGTCACCTGTCATGCCTGCTACGTGGCGGCGGACCTCTATGGCGCCTCGTCGGGCGGGCTCACCCACGGCGGTGAGATCGAGGCGCTGGCCGTGCTCGCCTACCGGCCGGAGCTCGTCCATCTCGACCGCATCTCGGATTCGTCCGATCACGCGCACGGGCATCACATGGACAAGCTGCGGCGCACGCGGAGCTTCCAGCCGGTGCTGACCGATATCCGCTCGATCGCGCCGACGGGCTGGTTCGGTGCGCCGGAGCGGGCGACGGCGGAGAAGGGGCATCGCATGCTCGCCGACGTCGCGGACGCGATCGCGCTGGAGGCCTCCGAGATTTTTGTCGAGCTCGATCGCGCACAGGGCGGCACGGCGGAGACTCGCGGGCAGCGGAAGGCTGAATAGAACATGGCCCGAGTCGTCAGATCGTCAGAGGCGAAGCTGCTCCAGCTCCCGGGCCGGATCTCGCGGGAGATCGTGTCGGGCGAGGCCGGGCCGTCGCTCGCTTGCACGCTGCGGATCGTCGAGATTCCGGCGCCGAGAGCAGGTGAGGCGCAGCGCGGTCGGCACTGCCATGACGGCCATGAGGAGTGCATCTACGTGCTCTCCGGCCGCGGGACGACGCGGAGCGGGGAAGCCTCCCATGCGGTCGAGGCGGGAGACACTATCCTGATCCCGCCGGGCGAAATGCACGTCACCCGCAACACGGGATCGGAGCCCTTGGTTCTTCTCTGCTTCTTTCCGGTCGCGGCGGTCTCGACGCGGCTCGAGGACGAGCGGCAAGTGTGAGCACGGCGTATGGCGAACCGCGTACTGTGTCTCCGGCCCGAGGCTGATTTTCTCAAGGCCGGCGTGACGCCGCCGGCGACGTTGGCGATCAAATATTCTTCGCCCACGGAACCGGGCCTCATAGGGCTCGTCCGGGAGGCGGATGCGCTCGTCATTCCGGCCGTTGGGCCGCGGCTCGGCGGCGAACTGTTCGAGGGCGCTGCGCTGCGGCTCGTGCAGGTCACCGGCGCTGGCGTCGACCGGCTCGACGAAGCGGCGATGCGGCGGCTCGGGATTCCGGTCGCCAATGTGCCGGGAGCGAGCAACGACGCGGTCGCGGAGTATGTGATCGCCGCCGCGCTGGTGCTGGTGCGTCAGCTCGCGTGGTCGAATGAGGAGATCCGGTGTGGCCGCTATGCCGAGGCGCGGACCCGGCTGCTCGCCGAGACGCCTTTCGGGCTTGGTGGGCTCACCGTCGGCGTGATCGGGCTCGGCACGATCGGCGAGGCTGTTGCGGCGGCGGTCGCGAGATTTGGCGCCCGTGTCGCCTACTTCGATCCGAAGCCCCGCGATCCGGAAGCTGCGGCGCGCGCTGGTTTCACCGCTCTGCCGCTGAATGAGCTGCTCGAGACCTCCGACGTCGTCACGCTGCATGTTCCGCTGGTTGCCGACACGGTCGGGCTGATCGGTGCACCCGAGATCGGGCGGATGAAGCAGAGCGCGATCCTCATCAACGCGGCGCGGGGCGGGATCGTCAACGAGGCGGCGCTCGCCAAGGCACTCGAGGAGGGGCGGATCGGTGGGGCCGCGATCGACGTTTACGAGAGGGAGCCGCCAGGTGCCGACAATGCGCTGCTGAAGGTCGGCGGTGCGGCTGCAAGCCGGCTGCTGCTCACGCCGCATATCGCGGGCATCACCCGGCAGTCCTGGGCGGCACTGTTTGCGGGTGCATGGGAAAATGTCGAGCGCGTGCTTCTGCAGGGCCTGACGCCGCGCCATCAAGCCTTCTGAGGTTCGGCGAAATCATTCGTCTGAAATCGGAATAACCTCGTTTCTGCCGCAAGCCCGCTCAATGGTGACAAGAGCCGAAAAGCGTGCCAACGATTGCAGCAATAAGACAGGCGCCATACGAGCGCAGCAAATCCGTCTGGGAGGACGAGCAGGATCGTGACCGTCACGGAAACCAGCAGGCTTGGTGTGCCCCCCATGACGCGCGCGCCGGCTGATCGCGAGCCGGTGATCGTCGCCAAGGGCGTCACTATCGGCTACCAGCTTCACCGCGAGCGAAAGAAGCTGACGGCGCTCCGCGACATCACGCTGACGGTCGACCGCGGCGAATTCGTCGTGCTGGTCGGGCCGTCGGGCTGCGGAAAGACGACATTCATCAACGCGGTCTCGGGGCTAGTCGAGCCCTGGGAGGGAACGATCGAGGTGAACGGGCGGCCGGTGACGGGTCCCGGTCCCGATCGCGCGATGGTATTCCAGGACTACGCGCTGATGCCGTGGCGCACGGTCGAATCCAACGTGCGCATGCCGTTCGAGCTGCAGAAGCTCGGCCACTCCAAGCAAGAGATCGACGAGCGCGTGCGCCACTACATCGATCTCGTCGGCCTTACCGGATTCGAGAGATCATTCCCCTACGAGCTTTCGGGCGGCATGAAGCAGCGCGTCGGCATCGCCCGCGCGCTGGTGTGCGAGCCCGATATCCTGCTTGCCGACGAGCCGTTCGCCGCCATCGATGCGATGACGCGCGAGGCGATGCAGAGCGAGCTCGAGCGGATCGTCGCCAAGACCGGCCAGACGGTAGTCTTCATCACCCACTCGATCGACGAGGCGATCACGCTCGCGGACCGGATCGTGGTGATCTCGTTCCGGCCCGGCCGCGTCAAGGAGATCGTCGAGGTCAACCTGCCGCGACCGCGGTTCGATCGGGATCTCAAGATCATGCCCGAGTACGGCGAGCTGCATGATCGTATCTGGCGGCTGGTGAAGGACGAGGCGTTGCAGACCGCACGCGGAGCAGCACGATGAGCCAATTCGAGCAGGCCGAAGGCGTGTCTTTGAGTGAAGCGGACGCCGACCGCATTCAGGACACCCAGTGGACGCTGGGCGAAGCCTGGGGCCAGTACGGCCCCTGGCTGGTGACGGTAGTCAATCTGACGGCGTTCTTCTGCCTCTGGGAGCTGTTCGCCCGCTCGGGCGCCGTCAGTCCGCTGTTCCTGCCGACGGCGAGCGGCATGTTCGAGGCGCTCTGGAACGGGCTCACGACCAGCGCCCCGCCGGGCGCGGTGGTCTCGGGCAGCATCCGCGATCACCTGCTCTACAGCCTAACGAACCTTGGCATCGGGCTCTTCATCGCCTGCGCGGTCGGCATCCCTGCCGGCCTGCTGATGGGCGGCAACCGCTTCGTCGAGCAGCTCTTGAGCCCCTACGTATGGGCGCTCGCCTCGCTGCCGCGCATCGCGCTGGTACCGCTGTTCATCCTGTTCATGGGCTTCACGGTGAAGATGCAGATCACGATCATCGCGCTCTCCGCGGTGTTCCCGATCATCATCAACGCCTGGGCCGGGGTGAAAACCACCGAGAAGTCGCTGCTCGCCGCTGCGCGGGTGTTCGGCGCGAACCGGCGCGAGCTCTACACCAAGGTGGTGCTGCCCTACACGCTGCCCTTCATCATCTCGGGCATCCAGCAGGGCATAGGGCGCGGTCTGATCGGCGTGATCATCGCCGAGATCTTTGGTGGCTCGAATGGCCTCGGCTATCTGGTGAGCCGCTCCGCCGACACGTTCAACTCCGCACTCATGTATGCGGTGCTATTCGTGCTGGTGGTGGTGTCGCTGACGCTCATCCAGCTCACCCGCTGGCTCGAGGCCTACGTCGCGCCCTGGCGGAGGGTCGGCAATATCTAAGCGGCGGAGAAGCCGCCCATGTCTTCAGGCAAGAGAAACCCTGATGGGAGGAAACCATGAAGAAATATGACATGCGTCTGCCCCGCCGGGAGGTCCTGCTCAAGGGCGGGGCCGGCGTGCTCGGCGTGTTCATCGGTTGCGCCACGCTCAATCGCGCAGGCGCGCAGGCGCCCAGCGTCAAGAACATCAAGGCGAACCTCAAAAAGCTGACGATGGGCGATTTCAACCCGAACTACGCTACCCAATGGTCCTACCGGCTGGCGCAGGCGCTCGGCTACTTCAAAGAGGTCGGCATCGACGAGTTCGCCGTCACCGTGTCCGACCAGTACATGCCCGGCCTGATCGGCGGCAGCCTCGACATCACCCACGGCGACACCGACGCGTTCCTCTCGTCCGGCGCACAGAGCGGCCTGCCGATCAAGATGATCTCGCTCTACCGTGACAAGGAATGGTGGATCATGGGCGTCCGCAAGGGCATCGAGAAACCGGAGGACTTGAAGGGCAAGAAGATAACCGGTGGCTCGCTCGACGGCCGCAACACCTGGGTCATGAAGCAGGTTATCGCCAAGATTGGGCTCAACCCGGAAAAGGATGTCGAGTTCGTGCCGATGTCGGGCGC
>JBIOVC010000566.1:0-5181 GCA_044867545.1 Hyphomicrobiaceae bacterium
CGAGCGTTCCGCGAGCTGACGAAGGGCTTCTCACCGAAGCGCAAGGCGCGCGGAGCCGACAAAGTGGCCGCGTTCGAAACCGCGCTCGCGTTGCACGAGCTGCGAAAGCGGCGCGCGGTGGATGAGAAGAGGACTTTGCGGTCTCCGGCTTTTGTCTCCGATTAGGCTAAAATTCTTTCTTCACCGCCGTGACCATGCCCCACCCTCAACGCCTCGCTGCAAGGCTTCACATCCGCCGCTCTTTCTTCAACTGATCAATAAATGCCGTGGTCTCCGGCGGCAGCGATTTCAGGCCCATCTGCCCGGCCTTCGACAGGATCGGCCGCAGCTGCGAGCCGCGCAGGAAAGCAGGCTCGCGGTCCGGCGGAATGAGCCGGTCGAAAACGAGCACCATCACCACGGCGACGAGGCCGATGCGGACAGCGCCCAGCAGCGAGCCGGCCAGGCGATCCGCGATGCTGATGCGCGGTCCGATGGTCTCGCTGACGGCCAGCCGCAACGGCGCTCCGAGCACGACGCCGATGACCAGGAAGATGCCGAAGAACAGAAACGAGTTGCGGGCCCAAGGGGAATGGGAGAGCGAAGCGGATTGGCCGGCGAGCGCCGGGGATAGCAGCGAGGTGGCCCCCACCGCGGTCGGCATGGCGGCGACATAGGCGAGGATGGTGACTGCGCTGCGGAGAAAGCCGGAATAGAAGCCCGCGATGACGGCGATGAATGCGATGGTGTAGACGGCGGCGTCGAAAAGATTCATGGACAAAAATATCCTGTAGATCCCGAGCGATCGCGCGCCGGGGTGGCGGGGCCAGACGCCGACGCTCGAGACTTGTTTTTTGACAATGTTCTCTTTTTGTTCTATCTGGTGGCATCTCCAGTATCGAACGCGTAAGCCCGACCTCGATGCCAAAACCTCAGCGAATTCGCGATCCGCTTCACAACCTGATCGAATTCAATACCACCGCCGTCGAGCTGGAGAACGTGCTCTGGCGAGTCGTGCAGACGCGACCATTCCAGCGGCTCAGGCGCGTGAAGCAACTCGGCTTCTCGGATCTTGTCTATCTTTCTTGCGTTTGACGCGTTTTCTACGGCGAACCGGAAGTCCACTTCGCCGGAAAACGCTATGCCCCGGAGCTGCGCATTCGCGGTTTGCGCACAGCCTCGGCGTATTCCATACCGCTCGCCGATTGATGGAGGTGATTCGCCGTGACGTGCATCCTCCCGAAGAGTCGAAGGCAACGCAGGCGCTGGCGGCGTGCCTCGTTCACGATCTCGGGCACGGCCCCTTCAGTCACGCGTTCGAAAGCGTCGGCGAGCGACTGGGCCTCAAAATGGCCAACCATGAATACGTGAGCGATGCGCTCGTTCGCGACAGCGAGGTCGCCGACGAGCTGCGTGCCCTGGGAAGCGGATTTCCCGGCGACGTGGCCGACATCATCAGCGGACGCGGTCAGCGCACGATCTATTCGGCCGTCGTGTCGAGCCAGTTCGACGCGGATCGGCTCGACTACATGCGCCGGGACCGGCTCATGACAGGAACGCAGCAGTCCGGAATCGATTTCGAATGGCTCATGGCAAATCTCGAAGTCGGAGCCGTCTCCCACGGCGTCGACGAGGATTCAGTGGGAGAGGTGCAGACGTTCGTGCTCGGGCCCAAGGCGATATATGCCGCCGAAGGATTCGTGCTCGGGCTGTTCCAACTCTATCCGACGGTGTATTTCCACAAGGCGACGCGCGGCGCAGAAAAGATCTACACCGAATTGCTTGCTCGGGTCGTCACTCTCGTTCGCGACGACTCGGTAGGGCGAACCAGCCTCCCCGAAGCCCATCCGCTTGCTCGGTTCGCCAGGACGCCGGACGATATCGATTGCGCCCTCGCCTTGGACGACACGGTCATTTGGGGCGCGCTTTCACTCATGTCCGACGCACCCGATCGCTCCCTGGCGGAACTTGCAAGCCGATTGAGGGACCGCAAGCTCTACAAATGTGTGGACGTTCGCGTGCGCATCGCGCAAGCGAAGGGAGATACGGCGGCCATGACCGCCGACGCCGATCGGACGTGCAAGGTCATCAAGGAGAAGCTGATGGAATGGTGCTCGTCGGATGCACTTGAGGCGCCGCGAATCCTCTTGGATGAGGAAAGTCGCTCCCCGTACAAGGGCGTCACCGAGACAAACGGGCCGCTCGATCAGATCAACATTCGGACAGGTGGCGGCCACCTGGTCGATCTCGCAAGTCGCTCCAAGGTCGTGGCGGAAATCGAAGCGTTCAAATTGTTCCGCGTCTATCACGCCGCGGAGGACAAGCAGGCAAAGAGTGCGATAGACTCGATCGTCGAAGGGAAATCAGGGCATGGCCACAATAGGCGAAGCAAGGCGATCGGCCGGCATCGTGCGCGATGCGGGTGGTCGCATCGTCGGTGGAAGCCGATTGCAGAAGATCGGATTCCTTCTAGAAGCCGCCGGCCTCGGAGAAGGGTTCAGGTTCACATACAATCGCTTCGGTCCGTTCTCGAAAGACCTGGAGGACGCAACTCGCACTGCAGCGGTGCTCGGCTTGGTACGAGAAACGAAGCAGCCGGCGACCTGGGGCGGCGTCTACTCGACGTTCTCCACCGACCTGCCGCAAAGCCCGGATATCTCGGACGCGCGCCGGCAGCTCGCCCAGGAAGGCGCGCGCGCAGGTGCCGTGGAGCTCTATTTGGCGGCTACAGCCGTGTATCTCGCGCAAGAGGGTGTGCAAGACGCCTGGGCCGAAACAGCGCGACACAAGCCCGACGAGGCCGGCGCCGGGCGGTTGGACCGGGCCAAGTCGCTTTACGATCGCCTGCGCCAAGTGCCGACGCCGCGCGCTCTTCCTCAGCTTGTCTGAACGCTGAAGGAATCGACGCTCACGGCGAGCACCTCAGGGTGACGGGGAGCGTGAGTCATTCTCGGCAGCCGTTGGAATTGCAGCCGCTGGTATTAGAGCATCACGATTACCGAATGCTTGATTCGCGGCCACGAAGCCGCTCGACCTTCGCCGGCCGGGCACGATCGAACGGCGCCACGGCGCTATTGGTAACGAATGGTGATGGTCGCCACCTTGTCCTGGGAATGGCGCTCGACGAAGCCAAGGAAGGACCTCAGCAGCCCGATCTCGTCCTCGGGCGCGCTCGCGCGGATCTTGGCGGTGATGGTCTCGGACGGGTCGCGCGAAAGCTGCACCGAGCCGCGGTATTTCTTGTGCCGCCAGCGCGCCGACGAGCCCGACTTGCGGCCAACCCGGACGTAGGTGCCGCGGCCGTTCTTCTGAATGGCGGCCTCCTTGTCGACGAGCGTGCCGAACAGACGCGCGCGCGGGCGCGGGACGATTTCGAGGATTTTCACGGGCGCCTCCTCCCAGCCGGCAAACGCGGGTGTGGACTGCGAGAGGATAGTATCAGAGTGCGGGGCGGGCGTCAGCTTGGGGAGCCAAGCGCCCCTTCCGGGGCGAAGAGCCGAACCTCGATGTCGGATACCGTCGCGAACGCGCGCTCGATGCGCGGCCGTACAAGCCCCCAATCGAGACCTCCATTGCCGCAGCCCAAAGCCGGAATAGCGATGGAGCGAATGCCGAGCTTTCGAACCAGCGCAATCAGGTCGTCCAGGCCGGCCCCGATATCCTCGATGCGGGACCGCTCGCGCCAATGTCGCTTGGTAGGAAAATTGATGATGTAGCGTGGCTTCAGCAGGCCGCCGGCATCATGGATGAACATGTGGCCGGGCCGGACTTCGCCCCCCGTGCACGCCTTCGCATATGCCTTGAAGTTCTCCGGCCACTTTTGCTTGAACTGGAGAGCGATGCCCTTCCCCATCACGCCGACCGTGTTTACGGTGTTCACGATGGCATCGACCTCCTGCTGGAGGAGATCGCCATGTTCGATTGTCACAGCCATCGGCATCTTCCCTAGTCGAGTCGGGCGGCTGAGGCACACAGCAGTTTCGCCGAACGTACGAATGCCTGAGCTGAGGCTTCAGCCAATGAGGTCGTTGCATTTGCATCGCGCGATCGCTAAGAACATAACATGAACATACTTTGATTTCCGCCCTAATCGCAGCAGCTCTTGCTATTATTCCATAAACGGAATATTATGCCCTGGAACGTTGAGTACACCGATGAGTTCGGCGCGTGGTGGGCGACGCTCGAAGAAGGTGCACAGGAAAGTATCGACGCGATCGTGACGCTGCTGGAAAAAAGAGGGCCGCAATTGCCGTTCCCTTATTGCTCCACCATCGAAGGCTCGCGGCACGGTCACATGCGAGAGCTGCGCGTGCAGAGCCGCGGCGATCCGTTGCGCGTGTTCTACGCCTTCGACCCGCGCCGCACTGCGATCCTTCTCATCGGCGGCAACAAGGCAGGCGACGGTCGTTTCTATGAGCGCATGATACCCGTCGCCGATCGGCTTTATGACCGCTACCTCGACGAGATCAGGCGTGAAGGATTGATCCGATGACCGGACACCGGCCGTTTCGCGAACTGACCAAGGGGTTCTCACCGACGCGCAAGGCGCGCGTCGCCGACCAGGTGGCGGCGCTCGAAACCGCGCTCGCGCTGCACGAGCTGCGCAAGAACCGCGCGGTGTCGCAGGAGGAATTGGCCGCGAAGCTCTCCGTCGGGCAGCCGGCCGTCGCCAAGCTCGAACGCCGCACGGATATGTATGTGAGCAACTTGCGGCGCTACGTCGAGGCGCTCGGCGGCACGCTAGAGATCACCGCACGGTTTCCGGATGGAACGGTGACGATCGCGGATGTGGGCGAAGCGGATGTTGGAGAGAAATAGAGTTTGCTCTCCGCTGATCGAGGCGATGACGGAGCCGCGATCTCGGTGTGCTCCCTCTCCCATCTCGGTGTGCTCCCTCTCCCATAGGGAGAGGGGTGGGGTGAGGGGTTAAGGTCTAACGATAGTCCTGTAACCCCCTCACCCCAACCCTCTCCCCGGCATCAGCGCGTTCACGCGCGTCTTCGACGCGCTTTGCGGGGAGAGGGGGCTCACCGAGTGCGCGGCACGTGTGTCGAACACATCGCATGCGTGGAGCTGCCGCATGAGGGCGCCGCAGGGAGCCGAGATCGCGGCCGGCGACGTGCTGCTCGCGGTCGAGGACGTCTCGCTCGCGTTCGGCGGCGTGAAGGCGGTCACCGGCGTCTCGTTCGACATCCGCAAGGG
>JBIOVC010000567.1:0-4104 GCA_044867545.1 Hyphomicrobiaceae bacterium
TCGTTGTCGCAATCTCGTCCATCGGCAGCTGTCCTCCGGGCTCGCTTGTGCCGGCACCGGCGCAATGTGGCGGCAGTCGCCCGCAAACTGCAATGGAGAAGTTGGCGGACAAGACGGCAGGCGCCGCGGGACGCGGCGCCTGCCAACGCTCAGGTCATGGAAGGATTGCAGCGAAACCGTTACGCAGCCGCCGCAGAGGCCTCGACCTGCTTCGCCCCGGCCGGCTTGCCGATGGCGACGGTGCGCGGCTTGAGCCGCTCCGGCACGTTGCGGACCAGCTCGATGTGGAGCAGGCCGTCTTGGAGGTCGGCGCCCTTCACCTCGACGTGGTCGGCGAGCCGGAAGCGGCGCTCGAAGTTGCGCGCGGCAATCCCGCGGTGCAGGTATTGCCGCTCCTTCTCCTCCGCCTTCTTGGCGCCCGCGACGGTGAGCGTCTGCTCCTTCACGTCGACGCGCAGCTCGTCCTGGCTGAAGCCTGCTACCGCCATGGCGATGCGGTACTCGTCATTGCCAAGCCGCTCGATGTTGTAGGGCGGATAGCCCGGAGAGGCCTGGTCGAACCCGGCGACCGAATCGATGAGGTCGAATAGCCGGTCGAAGCCGACGGTGGAGCGATAGAGGGGAGCGAAATCGATGGGTCGCATGACAGGTGTCCTCCTTTAGAAGCGACGCGTCATCTGCCTGGCCCCGGGATTGTGCCCGGGGCGGGTCACTCACCTGCCCCGAGGGGCCAGGCAGCGCTCGGTGCGCACCCTCAAGCGGCGTGCGCGATGCAATATCTAGGTGCGGCCGACGCGGGTTCAAGAGCACTACCCGACGCCGCAACAGGACGCCGCAGCTCGTCGAGAAGCGCCGACAGGCTCCTCGTTACAAACCGTTACCGGCCTCCCAACAAACGCCAACAACCGTTTCAGCCCCGACATCGGCGCGAGAAGCACCGCCGCTAGGGTCCCCCTCGACCGCGACGAGATCTCACGCCGAGGATCGGTCGAAGCACAGGGAAAGGACGACAATGACCCGCAAATCGCTGCTTGCGATGCCTGCGATGCTCCTGGCATTGGGCATCGGCTCCGCTTTCGCGGCCCCCGGGGCCGGCGTCGCGGACATTACGGCCGGCGACGCCAGCCTGGTGCACAAGGTCCACGGCTGCCACCGCTCGTGCGAGCTGGGCCCGGCTGGCTGGCACCGGCACGTCGGCCCCTTCTGCGTGCGCGCTGTGTGCGCGCCGCGCGCCTTGTACCCGAACCGGTGCTTTGTCGACCGGTACGGTGTGCGTCACTGCCGCTGGTAGAGAGGCGCCGCCCCCCGGCGCCGCTCGGGTGAAGCAGCCTCGCGGGCTGCTTCACCGCCTGCTACAAGCAGTGCTGGCGGGTCTGTGGGGTCCCCTTGAGCAAGCGCAGTCTCATCGCGGCGCTCCGCGTCGCCGTCGTCCTGGCATCGCTGCCACTGCCCGTGGCGGCGCAGGATTTCCTGCCGGGAGAGCGCGCCAGGGCGGTGCGCACGGTCTGTGCCGCCGACTACCAGCGCTTCTGCCGCGACGTGCCCCCGGGGGGCGGTCGCATCGTCCGCTGCCTGACCCGGCACGCCGACCTGGTGAGCCAGCCCTGCTTCCAGGCGTTGACCGTGTGGGGGCTCACGGCCGCCAACGCGTTCCGGATGTGCCTGCCCGACGTCGACAGGCTATGCTCGCACCTGCCCCCGCGCTCCGGCCAAGCCCTGGCCTGTCTCGTGCAGAACGCCGACAAGCTCAGCAATGAGTGCCGCAATACGCTGACCGACCTGGACCTTCTCAACGGCCGGGCGGCGCCCCAGAGGGGGCCGTGAGCTATGCGGGCTGTTTGCCACGACCGCATGATGCATAACCAGCGCCAGACGCACTATAGCGCCCAGCTCGGCGCCTTGGCCCCGCTGATCGACTGGACAAGGCAAATGGCCGGGTTCTGGCAGAGCCGGTTCGACGACCTCGAAGACCTGCTGAAAAGGATGGACCAATGAACGAACCATCGGCCGAGACCCGCTCCGTCGTCGTCGAACGCGACATACCTCATCCGCCGGAAAAGATCTGGCGCGCACTCACGCAACCGCACCTGATCGAGGCGTGGCTCATGAAGAACGACTTCAAGCCGGTCGTGGGGCACCGTTTCAATCTTCGTGGAGACTGGGGCGGCGTGCTGGACTGCGTGGTCCTTGCCGTGGAGCCGATCAAGACGCTGTCCTACACCTGGAACTTCGCGCACGACGATGCCGCCTACGCTCTGAAGAGTGTGGTGACCTTTACCCTCACGCCGACGAGCGCGGGCACCCACCTGCGCATGGAGCAGTCGGGCTTCCGGCCGGATCAGAAGCAGGCCCTCGGGGGCGCCAAGGCGGGGTGGCAGCAGTTCCTCGCGAAGCTGGAAGAAGTCTTGGTGCGGACAGACTGAAGTCTGCCGGGTTGCGCTTCGGTTCGTCTACAGAGGAGGTCCCATTGCATTGGAGCAAATGGATTCGGCAGGTCCACCGGTGGCTGTCGATCGCTTTTACGGCGACTGTCGTCGCCAACTTCGTCGCCATGGGGCTGGGGGAACCTCCCGCGTGGGTGGTCTACTCGCCGCTGCTCCCGCTGTTCCTGCTGCTGTTTACCGGCCTGTACATGTTCGTGCTCCCCTATGCCGCCAAGGGGCGCAGCGGGTGACACGCCGGCGGATAGGAGGAGCAGCACAATGGCTGGCCAGCCGCCCAAGCCTTCGAGGAAGGTCGCAAAGGCGACCAAGCCGCGCGTCACGGCACCGAAGTCGCAGTCCGGCGTACGCAGTGACGGCCGAAATCGACGCCATCGCTCCAGGTTGCGCCTCGCTGGCGTTGTGTGCCGTAGGGGGAGACAATGGACCTTGGGCCCGGAACGCTGTTCTTCCTAGTATTCGCGGCGGTCGTCGGCTACCTCGTGTATCGAGTGCTCCAGCATGGCGGCATCAAAGCCGCCATGTTCGGTGCTCGCATAGAGCGCACGGTTGGCGAGGTGCCCGGCGAACGACAATTCGGCATGAACGTTGTGCTCAAGGTTCACGCTCTCCGCCGTGATGATTCAGAGAAACTCGTCGGTCTCGAGCTCGTCGCAAAAAGTTTCCTCAGTTACGAAATGACCCCCATAACCCTCTCCGTTCATCAAGCCCAACAGTTAGCTTCTCTTCTTCAGAATGCGACAAGTACGCACTAAGCGCTTCGGACTAACGACGGACGAGAAGATGCCACAACCATGAAGACCAGTAAGAGCAACTCGACGGAAGAAAAAGGAGGCGCCTCCCCCTCTCAGCTCATCGACGCGAGGATCGCGGTGCTGGGCGACTGGCGCGGCGAGATGCTCGCGCGCATCCGAAGCCTCATCAGAGAGGCCGACCCCGACGTGGTGGAGGAGGTGAAATGGAGAAAGCCGTCGAACGCGATGCGAGGGGTGCCGGTATGGTCGCACGGTGGAATCATCTGCACCGGCGAGACGTACAAGACTGCCGTGAAGATGACCTTCGCGAAGGGCGCCGCGCTCAATGACCCTTCGGGCCTCTTCAACTCCAGCCTCGAAGGCAACGTGAGGCGCGCCATCGATTTCCATGAGGGCGACAGGATCGATGGGGAGGCGTTGAAGGCGCTCATTCGCGCCGCCGTGGCACTGAATACGTCGGTGCACGTTACCGCTCGCCCAGCCCGCTGAGTCGTGCGGGGTCAGACCCGGCGGGTCAGACCCCATGGCAGGACCTCACGATAGGCGGTTCTAAGGCGACTGCGTCGGTGTCGTCACCGCGAGGAATGCGTGCCATGCCAGGGGCGGACTCGGTCTCACGGCAAATACCGAGGTCGGAGCATGGGGTCAGACCCGCAGGGTCTGACCCCGGTCGCCCCGTTGGTCTCGCAGGCGTCAACGCGGCGTTAAGTCTGCCGGCGGATCGACAGGTGTGGAGGCGGTGGCGGCTATCCCCGGTGGGGCGTAGCTGCTTGATATAATAC
This sequence comes from Hyphomicrobiaceae bacterium, assembly GCA_044867545.1. GTDB lineage: Bacteria > Pseudomonadota > Alphaproteobacteria > Rhizobiales > Hyphomicrobiaceae > DATLZB01. Next base: position 3,979 of record JBIOVC010000567.1, read on the forward strand.
GCGCGTCGTTTGCAGCGACGGGACGTGGATGGCGCCATCCGACGTTCACGGGCAGACGGCCGGCGCCTGGAAGGAGAGCGAGATGGCTTAAGATCCAGGAGGCCTGCTGCGTCGGTCACCGGCCGA
>JBIOVC010000568.1:0-3034 GCA_044867545.1 Hyphomicrobiaceae bacterium
TCGGCCGGTGACCGACGCAGCAGGCCTCCTGGATCTTAAGCCATCTCGCTCTCCTTCCAGGCGCCGGCCGTCTGCCCGTGAACGTCGGATGGCGCCATCCACGTCCCGTCGCTGCAAACGACGCGCGCATTATATCAAGCAGCTTCGCCCTGCCGGGGATAGGCGCCGATGCGGCAACCGCCAACAGCGTTGACGCGGCGTAAAGGCGAGAGCCGTGGAGCCGTAGGGTGCAATAGCGCGTCAGCGCGTATTGCACCGATCCCGCCTCGCCTTGTGGAGCCGACGGGCATCATCGCAGCATGCCGGCGGACGACAGCAGCGCCGCTACGCCGATCGCCACGCCATAGGGACATCGGCCTTGCTCGGCGAGCACCCTCAATCGCTGGAGCAGCCAGGTGCTGCCCCAGGTGCTACCCGGGGCGGCGCCGGCACGATGGCCGTGCTTCTTGATCTGGAGCAATGCGAGCGCCAGCAGCGAGCCGAGCAGGGCCGTCAGCATCACAAAGAGGCTGGCTTTCTCCGGACCCATCCATAGAGCGATCGCCGCAATGAGCTTGACGTCGCCGCCACCGACCCATCCGACCAGGAAAAAGCCCAGGAAGAACAGCAGTACGATCGCCGCAACGGCGATGTGCACAAGGATCGATCCAGGCTCCATGCGAACGGCGGCGAATACGGCGAAGGCGGACACCAATGCGATGACGATCCAGTTCGGGATGACGAGCCTTGTGAAATCGGACACGATCGCATAGCAGATGCAGGCGACGTAAACCGATTTCAGCACCGGCAGTAGGATGGTCACCGCTTACCTTGCCTGCTAGCGGGCCACCCGCAGCTGATTGATGCCCAGCGCGATGTTGGTGAACACCGAATCCAGGGCGGAGGCGGTCGGACTCTCGTAGTAGCATTGTTCGCCTGGACATTCGGAGGACGCGCAGCTCGCGAGCATGGCGCGGGTGGCCCCATCGGTGACCTGCAGCGCGATCGTATACACGTAGATGCCCCGGGCCTTCACGTTCGCGCACAACGTCGCCGTCTTCGCGTCCAGGACCTGGCGCGACTGCGACCCGTCATTGCTGCCGAGGTGGCCTGAGGCGGCATAGCCGAAGGCGGAGAAGAGGGAGGCGTTATGGTAGTTGCCGCCGCCTCCGACGTTGTTCTGGCCATCGGTCAGGAGAATGAGGAACCTCAGCGTGTCCTTATCGGAATAAGGCGCTCCCTCCGCAAAGGGAAGGCCGGGCGAAAGCACGCGCCAGCCCCATGCGAGGCCCTCCGGAACGACCGTATTGCCGCCCGCCACCATGCTGTCGATCGCCGAGGCGATCGTGCCCTTGACGTTGGTGAGCGGCAGGATCGGGCTCGCGGGACAGTTGTAGTTGGGCCCGAGCGGGGGATTGTAGAACAGGCTCGGAACGCTCACACCCAGGTAATGCGACCAGTTGCGTTGCTTGGCCACGGCATCGCCCGGGATGCTGGTGTCGTCGAGGTAGTCGTTCTGATAGCCATCCCCCGGCCCCTGCGGGCCGTTGCCGGTGCCCGGCTCGTCCGGTGCGAAATAGGGGACGAACAGGGTCTCGCCCACGGCCGGGTCCGGCGGCTCGTCGGTCAGGTCGTAGCCGCCGGAGCCGACGCGCGCCCTGACGCAGCCACCCCAGCCGACATTAAGAAGCCCCTTGAACAGGTCGAACAGGGTCTTGCCCGTCGGTATGTCGATGTCCTCCGCATGGATCGGGGACAGCCGCGCGCTGTCGAGCCACTCCGCCCCGATATTGCCCGGGCCCACGTTCACCGCGGCGGTAAAGGGCACCAGGCCGATCTTGACGAAGCTCGAGGTCGTCTCGGAGCCGAAGAGCGCGCTCACGAGAGTGTTGGCGGACGACTTCAGCGCCGTCATCCTGGTCCCCGCCATCGATCCCGAGTTGTCGAGCGCCATCACGACCTCGATCTTGCGGAGCTGGCGCAGCACCATCGAGGAGACGGTGATATCGACCGAGCTGTAGCCCAGGATCTGCAGCAGCACGGTCGGCACGCGCGCCTTGCCGGTCACGTCGACCTGCTTGCTCGTGGTCACGGTCGTGACGCCCAAGAGGTCGCCGTAGAGCTTGGAGGGGTAGAACGCTTTCACGAACGACTGGGCGAGCGTGGTTGCGTCATCAGGGCTCAACTCGGGATGACGGCCCACGGCCACGCCGGCCGCATCGACGGCGTCGGCCAGTTTCTGCCGGGCGAGCGTAATCCGGCTCACGTCCAGGGCGATGCCGACGACCGTCAGCAGCGGCAGCAGGGCGATCGTAACTTTGATGAGGACCGCACCGCGCTCGTCGGCGCGAAGACGAAGCAGGAGTGAAATGGCCAACCGCAACATGACACGGTGTAACCCTTGGCGCTTCTTGCTCGGAATGCTGTCGGCACGCCTGCGGTCAATGAATTGACAGTTAGGCGTCGGGCGGCTGACGAGTCAACCGGCTTTGCCAATCGGCCGGGCGCGGTCTATCAAAGCATGGTTGGAACGGGGTCGGACCCTTACTACCCATCGCTGTGAATTGCATGTGGCCCATGCGCGAGGGTTTGAAACGAAACTAACCTATGCAGCCGGGGAGATTGAGTTTGGCTGATGAGCCACGGGGCAAGCGGTGCGCGGATTCCCCTCCCCCTTGTGGGGAGGGGTTAGGGGTGGGGGAAACCACAAATCTCCGAGGGTTCGGGATTTCCCCCCACCCTGTCCCTCCCCCACAAGGGGGGAGGGGACGCTGCGGCGCGCTCCGTTTCGTCATTGAGGGCGGCGCTGGTGATCGGCTGACACTGGCCCGGCTTGCGACACGGGAGTGCCGGCGTATGGGGGATCGCTCGAACGATGGCCTTCGGTCCGGGTTTGTGCACGGCAGGCGTGCGCTGGGGTGGCCAAGGCGACTTTGTCGCGACGAGGCCGGCGCCAGCCTGATCGAATTCGCCCTGATCGCGCTGCCGTTCTTCATTCTGCTGTACGGGACATTCGAGATGGCCTTCGTCTATTGGGCCAACCAGGAGCTCGAGC
>JBIOVC010000569.1:0-6404 GCA_044867545.1 Hyphomicrobiaceae bacterium
GGTCCGCTTCTTCGTCGACGAGGACCCGGGCCGTATCGGCCGCCGCCATCTGGACATGCCGATCTACGCCCCCGCGGCCATCCCAGACGGCGCCGACGTCTACGTGCCGCTGATCCCCGAAGTGGCGTCCGGCATCGCAAAGAGGCTCGCCCGGCCCGGCATCCACTTCCACACGCCGGGCCCCATCGACGTTCCCCAACCCAACCACGGTTCGAGGTTCCAATGAGCATCGGCTGCATCGTGATCGATGCCGGCGCACGCTACGGCCTGCATCCGAGCTGGACCGAGCTGCGCGGCCTCGCCAACTTCCACATGTTCGAGATGGACGGCGAGGAGGCGGCGCGCTTGAAGCACAAGTACCAGTCCGATCCGCGCATCACCGTCTACCCGATCGCGCTCTACTCGAGCGACACCACGCTCCGCTTCCGCATTAGCGAGCACCAGGCCCTGAACTCCGTGTTCGAGAGCAACCAGCACCTGCTCCGGCAGAACGACTACATGCAGCGCGAGTTCACAGTGACGGCGGAACGGGCGGTGAAGGCGCGCAGCGTCGACTCGCTCTTCGCCGGCCAAGACGTCCACTTCTTGAAGCTCGACGTCGAAGGCGCCGAGTATGAGCTCTTGAAAGGCGCACACGCCAAGCTCACGACCTCGGTCCTCGGCATCCGTTCGGAGGTGCTGTTCGCGCCCGTCTACGAGAACGCGCCGATGTTCGGCGATCTCAACGGGCTATTGCTGGCGGAAGGGTTCGAGCTGCTGAACCTCGACTATGCGGGCGCCGGCAACAAGGCGGAGCGCTACACGCTGCCGGGCCGCTACGGCAAGCTGCTGAGCACCGACGCGGTCTGGATCGTTGGCAACGAGAGATTGTTTTCCACCAGCGGCCCGCGCCTTGCCGAGGACGCGATCCGCATGGCGCTCTTCCTCATGCTCAACGGTGCGACCGACCTCGCCATAGACACGCTCACCCGCGCGGTGACGCGCGAGGGAGTATCGCTAGAGCCCTACCGGACCGACCCGCTGTTCGTGATGCTCCATCGCAAGGCGCTGCTGTTGTTCAAAAACCTGCTCGCCCTCCCCATGTTCGAGAAGACCGACATCACGGCCACGTACAAGACCATATTCGGCCGCGATTTCCCGCTGATGAACGAATTCTACCAGAGCGATATCTTTGCGTGAGAACCGCCGCCGATGCATGTCCTCGTCACCGGCGCCAATTCGTTTCTCGGCCGACATGTCGCCCACCACTTCACCGCCTGCGGCGTCGAGGTTACCGGGACCTATCGCGCAGAGAGCCCGGCGACCGAGCGGCTGCGCGCGGAAAACCCTGGCATCGACCTCCGCCGGCTCGACCTCGCCGATAGGGAAGGCTTCGCGCGGCTGCCTGCGCGCATCGACGCCATTGCCCATATAGCCGGCGTCTCGACAGCGCCCGGCATAGCTGTCGATGCGATGCTAGCCTGCAATATCACCGGCGCCCACAACCTGCTCCGGTATGCGCTCAACGCCGGCGTCAAGCGCCTCGTCTATGCCTCGACGCTGTCGGTGCACGGCCGCATCGAGGAGAGGGTCGTCGACGAGACGACGCCGGTCCGCGATCCCGACGTCTACGGCGCCAGCAAGTACCTCGCCGAGCGCATGTTCGCAGGCCAGGCCGGGCAATTGCCTGGCGCCTCGGTGCGCCTGCCCGGTGTGCTCGGACCGGGCGCACACCGTGCCTGGCTGCCGACACTTCTGCAGTCCATGCAAGAGCACCGCGACGCGACCATCTACAATGCGCACAACCGCTTCAACAATGCAGCGCACGTTGATGACTTGAGCGCGCTCTTTCTCGCCGTCATGACGTCGGATGAACCCGGGTTTCCGGCCTTTCCGGTCGGTGCAGGCAGCGAGCTGACGGTGCAGGAGATCGTCCGGCGCATGCAGGCGTTGACCGGATCCCGCTCCAACATCACGGCACTCGAGCTCGACCGACCCGCCTTCACCATCTCCTCCCACTTCGCGATTGCGCGCTTCGGCTACCGGCCAAGATCGATGGAAGCGATGATCGAGAGCTACTGCGCCGCACCTGCCTGAGCGCGCCCGTTACTTCGGCTTGCCGCGTCCATAGAGCACCGACAGCAGGCGCCGCCACACTACCGTCATGGCGTCTGCCGGCCGCAGCCTGACGAAGTACCATGCCGTGAGCAGCTTCTCTGCCAGCCAGGCGCGCATCAACTGCATGCGGCCGGCCGTCCGCGCGGCGCGCCGCGCCTCCGTGAGACCAAACCGCAGCACCCCGAACCGGTGCCGGTTGGCCCAGCGATAGGCATAACCGGCAGGAAACAGGTCCCCGGTCCGCTCGATGTGGTCTATGACGACCGCAATGAGTCGCTCCGCGTCGGCGACGTTGTTCGCCCTCCACGAAAAGCTGCCCTCGATTCGCCGCCGGCTGCTGAGAACCTCCGGCGAAAAACAAGCGCCGTGCATCAGCGCCAGGCGCCGCGATGCGAAGCCGTCCGTGAACGAGCCGAGGTCCTCCGCAAAACCACCGATGCTGATGAGGCACTGTCGCCGCCAGATCGTGCTCGCGCCGTTGAACCAACCGTCGTCCTCGATCAGTTTGCGGCGAACGTCCGTAGGCGGAATGAATCCTGGCGTCAGGATCGGCAGCGGGCTGGGCAGTACGCCTCTGTTCCGCCCCTCAGCATCGATGATGTCGCAGCGGGCCGAGTAGAGCGCCGCCTGCGGATGTTCGGCAAGCAGCGCCAGACCTCTTGCGAGCAAGCCCGCATGCGCGATGTCGTCGGCAGCCGCGCAATAGACATAGTCGCCGCCGGCAAGCTCAAGACCACGGTTCAGGTTGCGAACGACACCCAGGTTCTGCGTATTGCGCACGACCTGAAACCGCGCGCGCCGTCCGCGGTAGCGCTCGATCACGGAGAGGCTGTCGTCCTGCGAGGCGTCGTCGATGACGATGATCTCGTCGGCGGGCCGCGTCTGTCCGAGGATCGCCTCCAGCGCGTAGGGCAGATACCGCGCATGATTGTAGTTGGGCATGATGACGCTGAGGGTGGAAGGCGTCGGTAGCATGGATGGCGTGTCCGCAAAAAAGACGCTGCAATAAGAAACGCAGGTGAAGCGCACATCGGTCTGTAACCGTCCGGCGGCACGATCGCTAGCACGACCGCCAAATCATCCCCGCCTAGTCGCGACAGCGCGCAATCTGATCCGTGATGTCCGAGGTCGTGCAACCGACGAACTGTCGGCTAGGCCGCCTTGCCGTCACGCGCCTTGGCCCCCTCGGCTTCACTGAAGAGCCAGTCCCGGAACGCCTTGACCTTCTTTCGCTGCAGCGCGCGTGGCGGGTAGACGACGTAATAGGCGAGTCCGGCCGGGACTTTCACCGAGAACGGCTGCACCAGGCGCCCGGCTGCAAGGTCATCGGCGACCAGCGGGCTTCTGCCAAGGATCACCCCTTCGCCTTGTACGGCTGCCTGAACCGCGTGCTGCGAGGACTGAAACACCGGACCGCGGTGCGGGTCGACGTCGGTGATGCCGGCGGTCCTGAGCCACGTCGCCCAGTCGATGTGAAACTCGTCGTGGATGAGCGTGTGGTACTTGAGATCGGACGGCGACCGCAGGGGATGACGGCCTTTCAGCAGCTTAGGACTGCACACTGGGGAGAGATCCTCCTCCATCAGCAGCTCGGCCACGACCCCGGCATACTGCCCGCGGCCGTAACGTATGGCCACATCGATCCCATCGGTGACGAAGTCTGCGAGCTTCTCGGACGTTGAAAGGCGCACGTCGATGCCGCCGTGCGCTCGGCGGAACTTGAACAGCCTCGGCACCAGCCACTGCGCGGCGAACGCATCGAGCGTGCTGACGCTGAGCACGCCGGATGCCTGCTCCAACGCTGTCGCCGCCGCAGCCGCCGCCAGGCGGTCGAGGGCAGCACGCACCTCCGCCGCAAAGGCCGAACCAACGCTCGTCAGCGTAACCGAGCGCGTCCGGCGCACGAACAGCTGCACGCCGAGCTGATCCTCCAGATGCCGCACCGCCCGGCTCACTGCTCCATGTGTCACGTGCAGCTCGTCGGCGGCTTTCGAAAAGCTCAGGTGGCGGGCGGCAGCCTCGAAACTCGGCAGAGCCTGGAGCGGCGGCAAGCGGTGGGCCATCGGCGCCTCATGCGTGAGTTATGATCACACATAATAGGCCAATTAATCGTTTGTCGCGAGGCCCCTCGCGGCACATTTTACACTCACAAGTTGGGCTTCGAGCCCATGAGAACAGGCACGGAGGTTGAGATGACAACTGTGAGCATCATTCACACGGGCGTTCTCCGCAAGACCAGCGCATTGGGATCGCTCCTGCGCCTGCCCGGCGTATGGATCCAACGCACTCGCCAGCGCCGGGAACTGTTGGGTCTTCTCGGTCAATCCCAGCACGTGCTCCAGGACATAGGCCTGCAGCGGGACCAGATGAGCCGCGAAGCGCTGAAGCCGTTCTGGAAGGCATGATCTGGTCGCGCTGCCCGCAAAAGGTCCCGCACGCGCTCACGCCGGTGCGCGCGGCCATCGACCTGAATCCTTAGTGAGCGCGGATGGAATCGATCCATCGACACGCTGATTGGAAGTCTCGGGACCTCGCGAACCGCCCTAAGAACCACCTCGTCCTGCGAGTCGCCAAGCATGGCGGGCAACATCACTTCAACGTTCCCTCGGGTCGAGTGCGTCACGCAGGCCGTCACCCAGAATGTTGAAGGACAGGACGGCCAGGAAGATCGCAAGGCCGGGCCAGACGGCCATCCAGGGCGCATTCGTCAGGAAGCGCTGGGCGGTGTTGAGCATCGACCCCCATGACGGGGCAGGGGGCTGCTGGCCAAGCCCCAGGAAGGAGAGGCTCGCCTCGGCGATGATGGCGGTGGCGATCGAGATTGTCGCCTGCACGATTAGCGCCGGGAGGATGTTGGGGAGAATATGCTTGAGCGCAATGCGCACCGGCGGGTTGCCCACGGCACGCGCGGCCTCGATGTAGTCCTCGACCTTTGCGGCCATCACCTGGCCGCGTGTCAGTCGCACGAAGATGGGCGTGGCCGTGATCCCGATGGCGATCATGGCGTTCTCGAGCGAAGGCCCGAGAAATGCCGCCAATGCGATGGCCAGGATCAGGAACGGACAGGCTAGCATGGCATCGGTAATGCGGCCGATCAGGGCATCGATCCAGGCGCCGCCGTAACCGGCGAGCAGCCCGATCGGCACGCCGAGCCCGAGCGCGATGGAGATCGAGACGACGCCGGCCAGCAGCGAGGCGCGGGCACCGAAGATGACGCGCGAGAACAGATCGCGGCCCGACTCGTCGGTGCCGAACCAGTGCTCCAGGGAGGGTGGCTTGCGGATGGTCGTCCAGCCCTGCTGCGTCGGGTCATAGGGGGCGATCAGCGGCGCGAAGATGGCAATCAGGACGACGAGAACGATGATGACGAGGCCGAGCACGGCGCTCTTGCGTTTGAGCAGGCGGCGCCAGGCGCGGGAGCCGGGGCTCTCATGGGGGAGCTCGACAGTCAGTACCTGTGATACCGCCATGGCTAGTACCTGCCTTGGTTGAGGAATGGGACGCGTTCGGCTCGCGCGCTCCCCTCCCCCTTCCGGGGAGGGGCCGGGGGTGGGGGTAACCGCCAGGCGCGGGGCAGATGTCGAGACGCCCTGGTCGCGTACATGCAGTCAATGCCTTCCCTGTCTCTTCACCCCACCCCTAACCCCTCCCCGTCAAGGGGGAGGGGAACCCGGTGGCGCACGCCCTCACAGTTCACACTCTGCACTTCTGGACCTAGCCCCTGAGCCGCGGATTGATCAGCACATAGGCGATGTCGGCGAGCAGGTTCAGCAGGATGTAGGTGGTGGCGGTGATGAGCGTCACGCCCTGCACGACCGCGTAGTCGCGGTTGAACACGCTGTCGACGACCAGCTTGCCGAAGCCCGGTATGGAGAAGACCTGCTCGGTGAGCACCGCGCCGGAGAGCAGCGTGCCGAGCTCGAGCGCGCCCAGTGTCACCACGGGCGTGAGCGCGTTGCGCATGGCGTGCTTCAAGACGACGACGCGCTCGGCAAGACCCTTGGCGCGGGCGGTGCGGACGTAGTCGCTGCTCATGGCCTGCAGCATGGCGCTCCTCGTGTGGCGCATGAGCACGGCGGCGAACGAGTTGCCCAGCACAAAGGCCGGCAGGATGGTGGTCTGCAAAGACAGCCACGGGTCCTCGAAGAAGCCGACGTAGCCCGAGGCCGGCAGCCAGCCCAGGTAGACCGCAAACAGGAAGATCAGCATGATCCCGAGCCAGAAGTTCGGCGTCGAGATGCCCCAAAGACCGATGACATTGACGGCATAGTCGATGGGGGTGTCCTTCTTCACCGCAGCGATCACCC
>JBIOVC010000570.1:0-5690 GCA_044867545.1 Hyphomicrobiaceae bacterium
GGCATGCCCGTCGGCGGCACGGGTCCGGCCTATGCGACGGTAACCGGGCTTGTCGCGGCGGCTCATTCACCGGATTTCCGTGCGGGCGCGGGAGCCGAGCCTGCAGTTGTCGGCAAGAGCTATCTGGCCCGCGTCGAGCGCTGGCTGCGGGACAGCTTCTAAAGGAGCCCGGCGGCCGCGCCATGAACATCAGCCTGCAGCTTCCGAAGGTCACCGACCTGCGCCCACGCATCACCGTGATCGGCGTCGGCGGCGCCGGCGGCAATGCCGTCAACAACATGATCGCCTCGGGGTTGACCGGCGTCACCTTCGTCGTCGCCAACACCGATGCGCAGGCGCTCGCCGCCTCGAGCGCCGAGAACCGCCTGCAATTGGGCGTCAGCCTCACCGAGGGGCTGGGCGCAGGCTCGCGGCCCGAGATCGGCCAAGCCGCCGCCGAGGAGGCACTCGACGACATACGCGGTCAGGTGTCGGGCTCGCACATGGTGTTCATCGCCGCCGGCATGGGCGGCGGCACCGGCACCGGCGCGGCCGCGGTCATCGCCCGCGTTGCCAAGGAGCTCGGCATTCTGACGATCGGCGTCGTCACAAAGCCCTTGCACTTCGAGGGCTCGCGGCGCTTGCGGGTGGGAGAGGCGGGCATCGTCGAGCTACGCAAGTATGTCGACACGCTGATCGTCATCCCGAACCAGAACCTGTTTCTGGTTGCCAATGAGAAGACCACGTTCGCCGAGGCCTTCGTGCTCGCCGATCAGGTGCTCTACTCGGCCGTCGCCTGCATCGTCGATCTCATCGTCAAGGATGGCCTCATCAATCTCGACCTCGCCGACGTGCGCACCGTGCTGACCGGCATGGGCACCTCGATGATGGGCACCGGCGAGGCGAGCGGCGAGAACCGCGCCCGGATCGCCGCCGAGGAGGCGATCGCCAATCCGCTGCTCGACAACATCTCGCTGAAGGGCGCCAAGGGCCTGCTGCTGTCGATCACCGGCGGCAAGGACCTGACGCTGTTCGAGGTCGACGAGGCGGCATCCCGCGTGCGCCGCGAGGTCGATCCCGACGCCAACATCATCGTCGGCGCGACGTTCGACGAGACCCTCACCAACCGCATCCGCGTGTCGATCGTCGCCTCCGGCATGGACCGGGGCGCCGACAGCGCTGTCGGTGCCCGTCTCGGCGGCCTGTTCCATGCGACCGGCCTCGGCGGCCTCAAGGGTCGTGCCCGCCGCACAGCGGGACCGCAGCCGCCGCGGCCGCCGACTCGCGAGGCGTGGGGCCCGCACGGCGGCGAGGACGATCTGACCCGCGCGCTTTCCGAGGCGATGCATCGCGCCGCGGACGACGAGACGGAGCATGCGTCCGCCGACCGAGAGCGCTGGCGCGCGGCGGACGGGACCGAGTTCGAGGAAGGACCACCGGAATTCGGCTCAGGGAGCGGTGCGCTGGCTGCCTCGGCGAGCGGCGAGCGGTCGCCCGCGCCGAGGATCTTCCAGCCCGCGCCGCCGATCGAGGTGAAGCGTTCCCAGCAGCGGCGGGTACCTGACCTCGAGGATTTCCCTCCGCTTGGTCAGCACGAATACCGCGCGAGGATGGGTGGTCCCAGCAACTCGGAGTCGCCCCAGGGTCCCCGCAAGGCCAGTCTGATCGAGCGGCTGATCGGAGTTCGCCAGCGCAGCGCGGACAGCCGCAACGTACAAGGCGGCCCTGGCGAGCGGCCGCATGGTGCGCGCTCCACTGACGACGCCCGTTTGCATCCGGACGCGAACGGCGTCGACGAACCGCACGATGACGTTGAAGTACCGGTGTTTTTCGACCGCAGCCGCAAGGCCTGAACGGTGCCGTCTGGTTGCGTGGCGGCCCCAAGCCACCGGTAACACAGTGTAAAGAACCGTGATTTGTCCGCAATGGGGCGGCGCAGTTAACGTCACTGTATCGGAGTGGCACACCCGCGCCGCCGACGGACCGGAATAAGGGAACACGGGACCGGAACGGAGGCGCTTGGCGCGGATACAGGGGAGAGGCAGTTTCGCTACGGGGCGGGCTGCCGGATATCAGGGGCGAGGGACGGCACACAATGCCGAAATGGGTATTTGCCACACGGCAAACGACGATAGCCCGAGAAGTCGAATTGGAAGGCAAGGGGGTGCACAGTGGGGCACCGGTGTCGCTGGTGCTCCACCCCGCCGACGCAGACGTCGGCCACCGCTTTCTGGTCAGCAAGCGCGGGCGCTTCATCGCTGACATTCCTGCGAGAATTGGCAATGTTAAGAATCTCACGCTTTGCACGGTGATCGGTGACGAGACCGGCGTTTCGGTCGGCACCGTTGAGCACCTGCTTGCCGCCCTGCGCGGCCTCGGCGTGGATAACTGCTACATCGAGGTCGACAGCAAGGAGGTGCCGATCATGGACGGCTCCTCCGCCGCCTTCGTCGCCGCCATCGATGAGGCCGGGATCCGCGAGCTGAGTGAATCTCGCCGCTACATCAAGGTGTTGAAGCCGATCCGCGTCGAGGAAGGCGACTGCTGGGGCGAGCTCGCTCCGCACTCGGGCTTCCATCTCGATGTCGAGATCGATTTCGATACGCCGATCATCGGTCGCCAGCGCTTGAGCCTCGAGATGTCGCCGGGCGTGTTCCGCAACGAGATCGCCCGCGCCCGCACGTTCGGCTTCATGCGGGACGTCGAGAAGCTCTGGAAGGCCGGCCTCGCGCTCGGCGCATCGCTGAAGAACACCGTGGCGATCGGCGATGACCGCATTCTGAACCCTGAGGGCCTCCGCCACCCGCAGGAGTTCGTCCGCCATAAGATGCTGGACGCGGTGGGCGATCTTGCGCTCGCCGGCTACCAGATCCTCGGCGCCTATCGCTCGATGCGCGGCGGCCATCGCCTCAACGCGAGCGTGTTGAAGACGCTGTTCGCCGACGCGAGCGCATGGACGCTGGTACAGGCTCCGCGCGTGCGCGAGCCGATCACCCGTCATGCGGGCTACGCGCTGGCGGCGGCCGGAGAGTAGTCTTTCTGATCCCCCTGGACTTAGGGCTTGCGGCAGCTTCGGCTGCCGCTCTTGTTTCGCCGCCGGGGCCTCCGGGCCACGCTCATCGCCGCATCGTGAGCCCCGACCGCGATCCGCCTCAACCGCAACACATTTTCGGATTGTTTGTCTCTTCGGGACCGCTCGCCTTTTCGGTTGACTTTGGACGCCGGGCATCGCGCTATGCGGCGTAGGGTTGTGCCGGTTCGCGTCGGTGCCGCGGGTGGGAACGAGGGCGGATCATAAGGACATGCACGGCGCCGGACATCGATCGGCAAGCGCACGCCTGAGGGTGATGGCATTCGGCCTGCTCGCGGCGGCCTCCGCCCTGCTTGGCGCCTGCACCTCCTCCGATGATCCGGCGAAGCTCTTGAACCCCGACCCGCCGGACAAGACGTTCGCCATCGCCGATAACTTCCTCGCTCGCGGCAAGTGGGACGAGGCGGCGCGCAAGTTCGAGGACCTCGACCGCGACCATCCCTATTCGCCCGAGGCGCGCCGCGCGATCGTGCTCGCGGCCTACGCCTACTACAAAGCGCTGAAGTTCCCGGAGGCGATCGCCACTGCGCGCCGCTACACCACCATGCACCCGGGCACCAAGGAGGCGCCGCTCGCCCACCACATCATCGCCTCCGCCTACTTCGACGACATGAATGGCCCGAACCGCGACCAGTCCAACACCAGGAAGGCGCTGGCCGAGTACAAGATCCTGAAGACCCGCTATCCCGAGAGCCAGTACGCCAAGGATGCCGACAACCGCATCCGCATCTGCCAGGACTCGCTCGGTGCCGCCGAGATGGAGGTCGGCCGCTACTACATGAACCGGAAGAACTACGTCGGCGCCATCAACCGCTTCAGGACCGTCGCCACCGACTATCAGACGACGGCCCATGTCGAGGAGGCGCTGATGCGCCTGACCGAGGCCTACATGGCGCTCGGCATCAAGCAGGAGGCGCAGACCGCGGCCGCCGTGCTCGGCCACAACTTCCCGAACTCGCAGTGGTACAAGGATGCCTACGTCCTGCTGCAGTCGGACGGGCTCGCCCCGCGCGAGGAGTCGACCTCGTGGTTGAGCAAGGCCTTTGCCAACGTCAAGCTGCCGAAGCTGTCGCTGCAGTAGGCTGCCCGCTGATTTTCGCATCGTTGTCCCAGGCGACCCTGCGGGCGCAGCGCCGCCGGGCTTGATTGGCCCGCGCGCTCGGGCCAAATGGTGATTCCGATGATGGTCGAACGCCAAGCTTCATGTCGCCCCGGACCACCCACACCGAGAAGCCCGTCGAAGCTCTGACCGCCAAGGAGGCGCGTGCCGAGCTGGCCGAGCTTGCCCGCACGATCCAGCATCACGACGAGCTCTACTACCGCCAGGACGCGCCCGAGATCTCCGACGCCGAGTACGACGAGCTGGTCCTGCGCAACGCCGCGATCGAGGCGCGCTTTCCCGACCTCGTTCGCCCCGACAGTCCCTCGCGCCGGGTCGGGGCAGCGCCGGCGGAAGCCTTCTCCAAAATCCGCCACCGCGTGCCGATGCTGTCCCTCGGTAACGCCTTTGCCGAGGAGGAGGTGGCCGATTTCGTCGAGCGCGTGCGCCGGTTCCTGAGAGTTGCGCCCGACGCTGAGCTGGCCTTCACCGCCGAGCCGAAGATCGACGGCCTGTCGATCTCGCTGCGCTATGACGAAGGCCGGCTCGTCGAGGCGGCGACCCGGGGCGACGGCAGCGAGGGCGAGAACGTCACCGAGAACGTCCGCACCATTCGCGAGGTGCCGCATCGTCTGACAGGCCGCGACGTTCCCGACACCATCGATGTGCGCGGCGAGATCTACATGCGGCCGGCGGACTTCCGGAAGCTGAACGCGGCTCAGGCCGCCGCCGGCGCCAAGGTGTTCGCCAACCCCCGCAACTTCGCCGCGGGCTCCCTCCGCCAGCTCGACCCGAAGATCACCGCCTCCCGACCGCTGCGGTTCTTCGCCTACACCTGGGGCGAGGCCTCCTCCCTGCCGGCCGACACGCAGATGGGCGTGGTCGCCGCCTTCAAGCGCTGGGGCCTTCCCGTGAACCCGCTGATGCGGCTCGCCCGCTCGGCCGAGGAGCTGATCGCCTTCTACCGTGAGATCGGAACAGAGCGCGCGAAGCTCGCCTACGACATCGACGGCGTCGTCTACAAAGTCGACCGGCTCGACCTGCAGGAGCGGCTGGGCTTCGTCTCGCGCTCACCCCGCTGGGCGCTGGCGCACAAGTTCCCCGCCGAGCAGGCGACGACCGTGCTGCGCGACATCGAGATCGACGTCGGCCGTACCGGCGCGCTGACCCCTGTCGCCAAGCTGGAGCCGGTGACCGTCGGCGGCGTGGTGGTGTCGAATGCGACGCTCCACAACGAGGATGAGATCGCGCGCAAGGATGTGCGCATCGGCGATACCGTGATCGTGCAGCGGGCGGGCGACGTCATCCCGCAGATCGTCGACGTGGTGAAGGAGAAGCGGCCCAAGGGCGCCAAGCCATTCAAGTTCCCGACCACCTGCCCGGCGTGCGGCAGCCACGCCGTGCGCGAGGTCGACGAGGCGAGCGGCAAGGCGGACGTCGTGCGCCGCTGCACCGGCGGCCTCATATGCCCCGCCCAGCGCGTCAGGCGCCTCATGCATTTCGTCTCGCGCAACGCCTTCG
>JBIOVC010000571.1:0-8927 GCA_044867545.1 Hyphomicrobiaceae bacterium
AGCGACTTGGTCATGCCGATCATGCCGGCCTTGGCCGCGGCGTAGTTGGCCTGGCCCGGATTGCCGACCACGCCCGAGATCGACGTGATGTTGACGACCCGGCCCCACTGCCGGCGCATCATCCCGCGCAGCACGGTCCGGGAGAGCACGAAAGCCGAGGTGAGGTCGACGGCCAGCACCTGGTCCCACTCCTCGTCCTTCATTCGCATGAAGATGTTGTCGCGCGTGACCCCGGCATTGTTGACCAGGATATCGAGCCGGCCGAGCTTGGCCTCGGCATCGCCTGCGAGCTTTTGCACCGCCGCCCGGTCGGCGAGGTTGCAGGCAAGCACATGCACGCGCTCCTTGAGCTCGGATGCGAGTTGATCGAGCTTGGCCGCATTGGTGCCGGAAATGGCGACGGCCGCGCCTGCCCCGTGCAAGGTGCGCGCGATCGCGCCGCCGATGCCGCCGGTCGCCCCGGTGACGAGCGCGCTCCTGCCTGCGAGACTGAACATGCGTCCTCCTAACCGTCAGGTCGCCGCCGACAGCCGGGCGATTGCGGCCTCGACATCCTCGGGCGTGCCGATCGAGCTCGCCTCCACATCCTTGGCGATGCGCTTGACGAGACCGGCGAGCACCTTGCCCGCGCCGATCTCATAAAACGTACCGACCCCACGCGCTGTCATCTCCGTGACGCATTCGCGCCAGCGCACCGTCCCCGTCACCTGCTCGACGAGCCGCTGCCGGATCTCGTCGGGCGCGCTGATCGGCTTTGCCACCACGTTGGCGACGACCGGCACCACCGGTACGCGGATCTCGACCTTGCCGAGGGCTTCGGCCATCGCATCGGCCGCCGGCTGCATCAGCCGGCAATGGAACGGCGCGCTCACCGGCAGCGGCATCGCGCGCCTGACGCCGTGCCGCTTGCCGACCTCGGCGACGCGGTCGATCGCGGTTCTGTGCCCGGAGAGCACGACCTGGGTCGGCTCGTTGTCGTTGGCGACCTCGCAGACCTCGCCCTCGGCCGCCTCCTCGGCGACTTTGCGGGCGGCCTCGATCCCGACGCCGAGCAGCGCTGCCATTGCGCCCTGGCCGACCGGCACCGCCTTCTGCATCGCCCGGCCGCGGAGCCGGAGCAGGCGCGCGGCATCCGCGATCGACAGCGCCCCGGCCGCCGCGAGCGCCGAATATTCGCCGAGCGAATGCCCGGCAACGAAGGCGACCTTGCCCGGCAGCGCAAAACCGCGCTCGCGCTCGAGCACCCGCATTACCGCCATCGACACCGCCATCAGCGCCGGCTGCGCGTTCTCGGTGAGCGTCAGCTTGTCCTTGGGGCCGTTCCAGATCGTGTCCGACAGCTTCTCGCCGAGCGCTGCATCGACCTCGTCGAACACCTCGCGCGCGCTCGCGAACGCGCCGGCCAGCGCCGCCCCCATCCCGACGTCCTGGCTGCCCTGGCCGGGAAAAATGAACGCGATCGACATGAATGGGCTCGAACACCTTTGGTTTGAGGGCGGCTTTAGACATGTGCTCGGGCATGAGTCAAGCAACGTGCGATCTTGGGTTGCGGCGCGACCACGCGCGAATGTGACTGACGCCGCGGCGACTTACGGCTGACAACATCCAAGCCGATCGGTACTGTCCCGCCGGTCTGGCAGCGGCGCCCTGCACCGCTGAGGTATTGGAGGTGTCTCATGAGGTTTTCCGTGACGGCCGTGCGCGCCCTGGCGCTGGCATGCGTGATCGGTCTGGCGGCGACAGGCCCGGCGCTGGCGCAGCCGGCAGGCGAGTATCAGCCCAAGGTCGGCCAGGCAGGCAAGGACGTCATCTGGGTGCCGACGCCGCAGGCCCTGGTGGACAAGATGCTCGACATGGCGAAGGTCACTCCGCAGGACTACGTGATGGATCTGGGCTCCGGCGACGGGCGTCTCGTCATCACCGCCGCCAAGCACGGCGCCAAGGCGCTCGGCATCGAGTACAACCCGGACATGGTCGAGCTGTCGAAGCGCGCCGCCGAGAAGGAAGGCGTGACCGACAAGGCGAAGTTCGTCAAGGCCGACATCTTCGAGAGCGACTTCTCGGACGCGACCGTCATCACGCTGTTCCTCCTGCCGAGCCTCAATGCGAAGCTTCGGCCCAAGCTGCTCGAGATGAAGCCCGGCACCCGCATCGTCTCGAACTCGTTCGACATGGGCGAATGGATGCCGGATCAAACCGTGGAAGGCATCGAAGGCTGCACCTCCTACTGCCGGGCGCACTTCTGGCTGGTGCCCGCGAAGGTGGCCGGCACCTGGCAGCTCGCCGGCGGCGAGCTGAAGCTCGACCAGACCTTCCAGATGCTGAATGGCACGCTGAAGTCGGCAGGCGCGGTCACTCCGCTGTCTGGCGGCAAGCTCGCCGGTAGCCGGATCACCTTCACCGCCGGCGGCACCGAGTACACCGGCGAGGTCAGCGGCGACGTCATGGAGGGAACGAGCAAAGGCGGCGGCAAGGACGCCCAGTGGAAGGCGACCCGCGCCAAGTAGCCACCGGCCCGCCGGTCCTGACCTATAGGGCTTGCCACATACGCGGATTGGCGGCATAAGTCGCCCCGATCACCCGCCCGGTCGGAGGCTCGACGGGAGGCCGCCCAATGGCGGCCGAGGCAGCATATGCCTTGCTCCCGGGGTCTTCGCTCTTCTGGGTCGTCCTTTGGGCCTTTCCGCCGCTTTGCGGCGTTGCGGCCTGAAAGGGGTTTTGCGCCGGGGGGACAACGAAGGAAAGGCAACGGATGCCGCTCTATGAGCATGTCTTCCTGGTGCGCCAGGATATCTCGCCCCAGCAGGTGGAGGCGATGATGAAGGAGTACGGCCAGCTCATCGAGCAGGCCGGCGGCAAGGTGGGCAGGACCGAGTACTGGGGCATGAAGTCCCTCGCCTACAAGATGAAGAAGAGCCGCAAGGCCCACTACGCGCTGATGAATCTCGAGGCCCCGTCGAGCGCCGTCGCCGAGATGGAGCGCCGGATGGGCCTCTCGACCGACGTCATCCGCTTCCTCACGATTCGCGTCGACGAGCACGAGACCGAGCCGTCGGCACAGATGCGCCGCGGCGAGCGGGATGACCGGCGCGATGATCGCGGCGGGTTCCGCGGCGGTGATCGCGGCGGCTTCCGTGGCGGTGATCGCGGCGGGTTCCGCGGCGGCGATCGCGGCGGATTCCGCGGCGGCGATCGCGGCCCCGGTGGCGGCGGCGATCGCGGCCCCGGTGGCGGCGGCGGTTTCCGCGGCGACCGCCCCGAGCGATCCGGAGGCCCGCCGCGCGAAGGCTCGACCTTCCGCGCCCGTCCCCCCGCGAGTGGCGGCGACCGGCCACCGAGACCGCCGCGCCCCGACAACTCGGGTACGGAGAGCTGATCCATGGCTGAAGCTGCCAAGTCCCCGGCCCGCCGGCCGTTCCACCGCCGCCGCAAGACGTGCCCGTTCTCGGGCGATAATGCGCCGAAGATCGACTACAAGGATGTGCGCCTGCTCGGCCGCTATATCTCCGAGCGCGGCAAGATCGTGCCGAGCCGCATCACCGCCGTATCGACAAAGAAGCAGCGCGAGCTTGCCAAGGCGATCAAGCGCGCGCGGTTCCTGGGGCTGCTGCCCTACGTGCTGAAGTAGCAGAGCACGCCTGATCATCGTCCGGGTTGGGGCGCTCCTCGTCGCGCCTCTAACCGCGAGCAACGCGGGACAGCTTACGACAATGCCAATGCCAATAGCTGTCCTCATCGGCCTCGGCGCCGGGCTCGTCTCGGCGGTGCTGTTCGCATCCGCCTCCTCGGGGACGGCGCTCGGCGTGCTCGTGCTGTTCTTCTTGTCACCTCTGCCCGTCGCCATCGCCGGCCTCGGCTGGGGCTGGATGGCGGCGCTCATCGCCGCCGTCGTCGGCTGCCTGCTGATCGGCGTGATCGGCGCCGGACGCGCCGCACTCTTTCATGCGGTGGCGCTTGGCGCACCGCCCGCGGTGATGACCTATCTCGCGATGCTCAACCGCCCGCTCGACGAGGGCGAGGGCGCCGTCGAGTGGTATCCGATCGGCAATCTCGTCGCCTGGACCGCGCTGTGGGCGGGGTGCCTGGCGGGAGCCGCCCTGCTCTCGACCGCCACCGATGTCGATACTCTGAGGCGGGCGCTTCGAGCCACCTTCGAACAGTTTCTGACGAGCGGCGGCACGCTGCCCGGCCCGAGCCTCGACCAGAGCCAGCTCGGCGTCTTCGTCGAGCTGATGGTGATGAGTTTTGCCGGCGCCATCGCCACGCTGTGGATGGGCGTCGCGATCCTGAACCTCTGGGCCGCCGGTCGGGTCACGCAGATCTCCGGCCGCCTCCAGCGTCCCTGGCCGGACCTCGCGGCGATCGAGCTGCCGCGCCGGTTGCCGATCGCATTCGCGGTGGCGGTCCTCGCGACCTTCCTCCCCGGCATGGCGGGGCTCGTCGCATCGGGCTTCGCGAGCGCGATCCTCTTTGCCTACATGCTGGTCGGCCTCGCGATCGTCCACCGGTTGACCGACGGCATGGCGATCCGTCCGCTCCTGCTCGGCACGGTCTACGCGTCCCTCCTGTTCCTGAGCCCCTTTAGCAATCTGCTGCTGGCGCTTGCCGGCATCGCCGAGCCCTATTCGCCGCTGCGCCGCCGTCCGCCACCCTCATTGCCCCCATCCGGCCAGATCCCCGGCCGATAGATCGAAGGAGTAAAGCATCATGCAAGTCATCCTGCTCGAGCGCATCGGCCGTCTCGGCCAGATGGGCGACGTCGTCCGCGTCAAGGACGGCTACGCGCGCAACTTCCTGCTGCCGCAGGGCAAGGCGCTGCGCGCGACCGAGGACAACATCGCCGAGTTCGAGAAGCGGCGGGTGCAGCTCGAGGCCCGCAACCTCGAGCTCAAGAGCGAGGCCGAGGCAGTCGCAACGCGGTTGAACGGCCAAAGGTTCATCGCGATCCGCACCGCCGGCGACACCGGCCAGCTCTATGGCTCCGTCGCCACCCGCGATCTCGCCACCCTGATCACCACCGGCGGCTTCAACGTCGACCGCAATCAGGTCGTCCTCGAGCGGCCCATCAAGAGTCTCGGCCTGCACGAGGTCAAGGTCGCTCTGCACCCCGAGGTCGAGGTGAAGGTGACGATCAACATCGCCCGCTCCGAGGACGAGGCCGAGCGCCAGGCCCGCGGCGAGGACGTCGCCGTCGTCAAGGACGAGAAGATCGAGCTTGAGACGTTCGATCCCGACTCGGTGTTCGAGGAAGGTGCAGCCCCGCGCGAGAAGGAAGCAGAGGAAGCGCCCGCGGCCAAAGCGGAGTAACTTTCGCGCACCAGCCCAGGTTGACGCCCGCCCCGCCTCACGGGGCGGGCGATCGCTTCTGCACGGCCACACCGCGCGGACAGCAACCGTTCTGCCCATTCCGGCGTTCCCTGACGGATAATGATGTGCTACTGTTGCTTCAACGTCACAGATCTGTGCGGGGTTCTGCGGGGAACCGAACCAAGGAGAGAGTGAAGCATCAGAATCCGGGTGGCGCTCATGTACATGCCGCTGCATGTCGTTTTGGCCCGCCTCATCCGCACCGGCCATCTGATCGTGGTCGGCGCCGACGGCACGGCGGAGGAATACGGTGACCGTTCCGGCCCGAAAATTCGCGTCCGTCTGACCGATCACGCCACCGAGCGCGCCATCGCCTTCGACCCGACGCTCGCGCTGGGCGAGGCCTTCATGGAAGGCCGCCTCGAGGTGCTCGACGGGACGATCTACGACTTCATCGCGCTGCTGATGCAGAGTCTCGCCGAGCGGCCTCTCCCCTATTGGGCCCGCAGTTTCGACGCAGCCCGCTACAGCGCCCGCCGGATGCTGCAGTTCAATCCCGTGTTCCGCGCCCGCCGCAACGCCCGCTACCACTACGATATCGACGCCAGCATCTACGACCTCTTTCTCGACAGCGACAAACAGTACTCCTGCGCCTACTTCACGCCCGGCGCCGATCTGGAAACCGCCCAGCTCGCGAAAAAGCGCCATATCGCCGCCAAGCTTGCCATCCAGCCCGGCCAGCGGGTGCTCGACATCGGCTCGGGCTGGGGCGGCCTCGGGTTGTATCTCTCACGCCACGCCGGTGCCGAGGTCACCGGCATTACCTTGAGCGGCGAGCAGCTGCGCATCGCCCGCGTCCGCGCCGAGGAGGCAGGCCAGGCCGAGCGCACGAGGTTCGAGCTCGAGGATTACCGGCGCGTGCGCGGCCGCTTCGACCGCATCGTCTCGGTCGGCATGTTCGAGCACGTCGGCGTCAACCACTTCCGCCGGTATTTCCAGCGCATCCACGACCTGCTCGCCGACGACGGCGTCGCACTCATCCACTCGATCGGCCGCAGCGACGGTCCGGGCTACACCAACCCGTTCATCGCCAAATACATCTTCCCCGGCGGCTACTACCCGGCGCTATCCGAGGTGCTGCCCGCCGTCGAGCGGGCCGGATTGATCGTCAGCGACGTCGAGGTCCTGCGGCTGCACTACGCCGAGACGCTGAGGGCCTGGCGCGAGCGTTTCCTCGCCAATCGCGTGACCGCCGCGGCGATTAAGGGCGAAGAGTTCTGCCGGATGTGGGAGTTCTACCTCGCGGGCTCGGAAGCCGCCTTCCGCTTCCAGCAGCTGATCGTGTTCCAGCTCCAGCTCATCAAGCGGATCGACGCGCTGCCGATCACGCGCGAGTACATGCTGGCCAACGAGCGGCGGCTCGCGATGCGCGACACTTCCGGCGCCGACAGCCCGCGCATGGCCGGCGAGTAGCCCTGTCGATTCGGCGATCGGCGCAAGCGGATTTCCCCTGCCGTGTGCATTGCGGGGACGGTATCTGCACCTCGCGCGCCCTGCCATCCCGCCGCACCCGGAATCGGCCTAAGCGTTCCGGCCATGACCGACACCGCTACGCTCCGATCCGATCGGCTGAAGTCGCAGGCTCAAGGCACCGAGCCCGCCGCCTTCCGCCAGCCCCCTTACAACCTGGAGGCCGAGCAGGCGCTGCTCGGCGCCATCCTCATCAACAACGAGGCGATGGACCGGGTCTCCGGCTTCCTCGACCCCGAGCATTTCTACGACCCGCTGCATCAGCGCATCTACGAGGTGCTGGGCAAGCTCATTCTGGCCGGCAAGCAGGCGACACCGATCACGCTCAGGACTTTCTTCGAGAGCGCCGAGCCGATCGAGCCAGGCCTCACCGTGCCGCAGTACCTGGGCCGATTGGCGGTCAACGCGACGACCATCATCAACGCCGCCGAGTACGGCCGCACGATCTACGACCTCGCGACGCGCCGCGCGCTGATCGTGATCGGCGAGGACATGGTCAACGCGGCCTACGATGCGACCGTCGACCAGCCGCCCGAGCGCCAGATCGAGGAGGTCGAGAACCGCCTCTACGACCTCGCCGAGACCGGCAAGTACGGGCAGGGCTTCCTCGCGTTCTCGAATGCGCTGACCCAGGCCATCGAGATGGCCAACAACGCCTATCAGCGCGAGGGTCATCTCTCGGGGCTTGCGACCGGCCTCGTCGACCTCGACAACAAGATGGGCGGGCTGCAGTCGTCCGACCTCATCATCATCGCCGGCCGGCCCTCGATGGGAAAGACCGCGCTCGCCACCAACATCGCTCACCACATCGCCCGCAACTTCCGCACCGAGCGCCAGGACGATGGCACCGAGAAGACCCTCGACGGCGGCGTCGTCGGCTTCTTCTCGCTCGAGATGTCGGCCGAGCAGCTCGCTACCCGCATTCTCTCCGAGCAGTCGAACATCTCTTCCGAGAAGATCCGGCGGGGCATGATCGACGAGGAGGAGTTCCGCCGTCTCGTCCAGGCGAGCCAGAATCTCGCCGCCTGCCCGCTCTACATCGACCAGACCGGCGGCATCTCCGTCGGCCAGCTCGCGGCCCGCGCCCGGCGCTTGAAGCGCCAGCGTGGTCTCGGCCTGCTCGTCGTCGACTACCTGCAGCTTCTCGCCGGCGGCAAGCGCGCGGGCGAAGGCCGCGTCCAGGAGGTTTCCGAGATCACCACCGGCTTGAAGGCGCTGGCCAAGGAGCTGAGCGTGCCGGTGATCGCGCTCTCCCAGCTCTCCCGCGCGGTCGAGGCGCGCGAGGACAAGCGCCCGCAGCTCTCCGACCTGCGTGAATCGGGCTCGATCGAGCAGGACGCCGACGTGGTTATGTTCGTGTTCCGCGAGGAGTACTATGTCGAGCGCAAGAAGCCGGCCGAAGGCACTGCCGAGTTCTCCGCCTGGCTCGCCGACATGGAGCGTACCCACGGCAAGGCGGACGTGATCATCGGTAAGCAGCGGCACGGGCCGGTCGGCACGGTGACGCTGTCGTTCGAGGCGAACTTCACTCGCTTCGGCAACCTCGCGCGGGAATACCAGGTGGCCCAGCGCTAGCACTGGCAAGGATCAGGACAGGGCATGAGCGAGGCGGCGTCGGGCAGACTGAGTGAAGCCGTCGACGGCCATAAGATCCCGGTCAACGCTCGTGCCGTGCTCAAGATCGATCTCGACGCGCTGCGTGCCAACTGGGCGCGGTTGAACCAGGCGACCGGCAAGGCCGAATGCGCGGGCGTCGTCAAGGCCGACGCCTACGGGCTGGGGCTCGAGCCCGTCGCGCGCGCACTGACCCGCGAGGGCTGCCGCACGTTCTTCGTCGCCACGCTCGATGAGGGCCGGCGCACACGCCTCGTGCAGCCCGGCGCCGCGATTTACGTGCTCGACGGACTCTTGCCGCACGCCGAGACGCACTATTCGGGCTTCGATCTGCGCCCGGTTCTGAGCAGCCGTCTCGAGATCGACGATTGGGTGGCCTACTGCCGGGCGCTCGGACGCCGCCTGCCCGCCGCCGTCCACATCGATACCGGCATCAACCGGCTAGGCATGCCGCCGGCAGAGGTCGAGCAGCTCGC
>JBIOVC010000572.1:0-5732 GCA_044867545.1 Hyphomicrobiaceae bacterium
AGCGCACGCCGCGCGCGCCTGCCTTGCCGAGCCGCTCGAGCTCGGCGTCGGTGACGTCGGGTGCCACGACGACGACGGCACGGGCGATGTCCGTCCCGAGCTCGGCGACGGCCTCCATCGTGCAGCGGTTGTCGTCGCCATAGGCGTTGGGCTGGACGACGATCACGCGCTTCAGCCCCAGCCACTGCTGGATGCGCCGGTAGTCGGCAACGGTGGCATCCTCGGCCGGCAGCGCCGGGCCGCCGGGGTGCTTCGGGTACTTCGCCAGGTAGAAGTGAATGTGGGTGTCGCAGGTGTTGGCGGGCGTCGTGATGCGCGGCGCGCGTCCGGTCAGCGGTCGGGTCATGAGGCGTTGCTCCCAAATCGTTCCAGGGTCGAACGGTTGACGGTGATGCCGAGGCCTGGCCCATCAGGAATGCGGACGACGCCGCCCGAATGCTCGATCGGAGCGGTGAGGACGGCCTGACGGAAGGGATGCTCGGTGCGGTCGAACTCGAGCAGCGGCTCGCGCGGCTCGTGGCGCGGCGGGCTTGCCGGCAGGACCGCCAGATACTGGAGCGCGGCGGCGATCGCGACGCCGGTGCCCCAAACGTGCGGTACGCAGCGGACGCCGAAGGCGGCGGCCATGTCGGCGATGCGCTTGGCTTCCGAAAGCCCGCCCGCGGCGCAGACGTCGGGCTGGACGATGTCGACCGCGCGGGAGACGAGGACGTCTCGGAAGTTCCAGCGTGTGAACCAGGTTTCGCCGCCCGCGACCGGAATCGGCTGGCCGCGGCGCACCTCGTGGTAGCTGCCGAGATCGTCGGGGACGACCGGCTCCTCGAACCAGTCGATGTCGCAGTCGGCGACCGCGCGGCCGAGAGCGACAGCCTCGATCGCGTCATAGCCGTGGTTGGCGTCGATCATCAGGCCGATCCCGGGCCCGACTGCCTCGCGGCAGGCGCGGATCAGGCGGGCATCCTCGGTGACATCGAAGCCGATCTTGATTTTCACCGCCGGAAAGCCCTGGCGCACGTAGCCCGCGACCTCCTCGACGACATAGTCGAGACGGCTACCACTCTCGCGGCGGAACGTGCCGGTGGCATAGGCCTGCACCTCGCGGCGAAGCGGTCCGCCCATCAGCACGTGGGCCGGCGCCGCAAAGTGCTTGCCGCGGATGTCCCACAGCGCGATGTCGATGCCGCTCAGCGCCGTGCAGACGAGGCCCTTCTGCCCCTGGTCGCGGAACTGATTGTAGAGGTGCATCCAGATGTGCTCGATGGCGAGCGCATCGAGGCCCATGAGGAACGGGCGGAACGCGGCGATGACGGCGGCGTTCGGGCGGGCGGGGCCGAGACACTCGCCCCAGCCGACGGTGCCGTCCTCGCAGGTGATCTCGACGAGGCAGGCCGAGCGCTTGGTGAAGGTCGAGAAGGAAGACGAGAACGGACGGTCGAGGTCCGCCTCGAGCACATGCGCCTTGACGTCGGCTATGCGCATTTCGACCCTCCGAGGCCGCGCTCGAGCGGCGCAGCTAGCCTTTTGCGCCCCAGACGCGGTTCTTATCGCCGGCGAATCCGTCACTGCAGAACGTGCCGCCCTGGAAGAAGTCGCCGACCGGATCGGGCGGGAGCTTCGCCTGCTCGGCCAGCGCGTGATCGCGATGGTCCTCGGAGCGTCCGGTCGGTCGATAGCCGAAGGAATAGGCGCCGCTGTTGTCCCACCAGGCGCGCTCGTTGAGGGAGGCGCCATAGAAGATCTCGAAGCGGATGTCGGGGTGCTCCAACCCGATGCGGATGAGCTGGGCGAGGTCCTCGGGCTTCAGCCAGATCGCCATCCGGCGCTGATCGATCGGCCGGTCGCCGACGTTGCCGATCCTGAGGCACAGTACGCGAAGTCCGTGCTTGTCGGCATAGAGCGCGCCCAGCGCCTCGCCGAACGCTTTGCTCACGCCATAGAAGGAGTCGGGGCGCACGGTGACATCGACGCCGATGCGGTGGTTGCGCGGATAGAAGCCGACGGCGTGGTTCGATGACGCGAACACGATACGCTTCACGCCCTTCCGCCGCGCCGCCTCGAACACGTTGTAGGTGCCGACGATGTTCGACTGGTGGATCGTCTCCCATGATCCTTCGATCGAGTAGGCGCCGAGATGAATGACGGCGTCGGTGCCGTCGACCGCCTTCTCGACCTCCTCCATCTTCGAGACGTCGGCCGGCACGAACTTCTCGTCCGCCCCGAGGTCCGCCGGCGTCTTGATGTCGCTGATGCGCAGGTCGGGATAGACGGGCTTCAACAACTTGCGGAGCCGTCTGCCGACGTCGCCGGCAGCACCAGTCAGCAGCACACGCATCGCTTTCGAGCTCCTCCTCGCTGGATCGTTGCAGAGTTCTCTGAGGACTGCTTCAGCGCACCTTCGCACGCTCCGACAGGTGGCGGTAGCGCCCGAGGCCGTTCGACAGATGGACGCGCATGGTTCGCCGCGCCGCGACCGGATCGCGACGGGCGATGGCGGCAGCAATCTTGCGGTGCTCGCGCTGGATCGTTTCGAGGTAGCGCTGCTGCTCCTCGGGCGTGCCGCGCGACAGGCGGATGCTCTGGCGCGGAATGACCAGGCGGCCCAGAAACTCGAGAAAGTCGGCGAAGTGGGTATTGCCGGTCGCATCGGCAATCGCGCGGTGGAACTCGAAATCCTCGTTGACGGCACCTTCGCCGCGAGCGATTGCCGCGTCGATCTCGTCCAGCGCGCGCGAGATCTGGGCGAGCTGGCGCTGGCTCGCGCGTTCGGCCGCAAGGGCCGCCGACTCGACCTCGACGGCGCGGCGCAGCTCCATCACGTCCAGCACATGGGCGATCGAGGTCAGCTCGCCGCCGTCGATGCGGAACGGCACGCGGCGGGTATCGGGAGCGACGAAGGCGCCGGAACCCTGCCGCGTCACCACCAGGCCTTCCGAGCGGAGGGCGGCGATCGCCTCCCTGATCACGGTCCGGCTGACGCCGAGCTGGCCCATCAGCTCCTGCTCGGTCGGCAGGCGGGAACCCGGCGCAAGCCGGCCGGAGCGGATCTCGGCCGCAAGCTGGTCGACCGCCTCATCGGTCAGATTGCGAGAGGGGGACAGTCGGCGGAGCAGAGGGAGCTTGTCAGTCAAGGGACACGATGATAGCTTCGAGTTGTCTGGTCATCGTACAACCTGTTAGCAAAGGATCGAAGGCGCATCAACCGTCACGGCGCGCGCCGGCGGACATGCTGATGAACCGGACCAAGAATTCCGGGTGGCGCCCGCCACGAACAAGTTCACCAATCTCGGGAGGAAGTGATGAGGCATCGCGACATTCTCGCACTGGCAGTCGCCGGCGCCGTGCTCGGCGCGATCGGCATCGGCGTCGAGCCGGCACAGGCGCAGGACAAGCTGGTCCTGAAGGCGACCGACGTGCATCCGCTCGGCTACCCGACCGTGGAAGCCGTCGTGCGGATGGGGAAGAAGCTCGAGGCGGCCACCAACGGCCGGATCTCGATCCAGATGTACCCGTCGATGCAGCTCGGCGGCGAGAAGGAGATGATCGAGCAGGCGCAGGTCGGCGCGCTGGCGATGGCGCGCATCAGCGTCGGCCCGATGGGCCCGCTGGTGCCGGAGCTCAACGTGTTCAACCTGCCGTTCATGTTCCGCGATGACGCGCACATGGAGAAGGTCATCGACGGTCCGATCGGCGATGAGATGCTGAAGAAGCTCTCGGATCACCCGACGGCGAACCTGGTCGGGATCGCGTGGATGAACGCCGGAACCCGCAACGTCTACAACAGCAAGAAGCCGGTGAAGACGATCGACGACCTCAAGGGTCTCAAGATCCGCATGATGGGCAACCCGGTGTTCATCGACACGATGAACTCGCTCGGCGGCAACGGCATCGGCATGGGCTACGACCAGCTCATCAACGCCCTGCAGACCGGCGTCGTCGACGGGGCGGAGAACAACTACCCGAGTTACGCCAGCGGCCAGCACTACCGCTACGCCAAGTACTACTCGCTGACTGGGCACCTGATGATCCCCGAGATCCTGGTGTTCTCCAAGAAGACCTGGGGCACGCTCTCCAAGGCTGATCAGGATCTGATCTTGAAGGTCGCCAAGGAGGCGCAGCAGGAGGAGCGTGGGCTCTGGTACGCGCGAGAGAAGGAAGCGATCAAGCAGATGAAGGAGGCCGGCGCCGAGATCATCGAGATCAAGGACAAGGCGCCCTTCCAGGCGGCGGTCAAGCCGGTGTGGGACAAGTACGGCGCGGCGCACTCGGGCCTGATCAAGCGGATCCAGGAAGTAAAGTAATCCGCACGCGAGCGGCGCCGGTCTGATTTTCCGGCGCCGCCCGCGCAGCCTGCGTGTCGAGATGGGGGCAGTGATGAAAGAGCGCTACATTCGCGCGATGGAGGCGCTTCATCGCCTCTGCATGGTGGTCGCCGGAAGCTGCCTCGTCATCATCACGATCATCATTCCGTTCGGCGTATTCCGGCGCTACGTGCTCAACAGCGCGGCCTCCTGGCCGGAGCCGGTCGCCGTGCTGTTGATGATCTGGTTCTCGTTCCTGGCGGCCGCCATCTGCTACCGGGAGAACCTGCATATCGGGGTCGGCCTGGTGCCGAACGCCCTCACCGGAACCGCGCGCGTGGTGCTCGGGGTCGTCGTCGAAGTCTGCATGTTGGTGATCAGCCTGTTCATGCTCCACTACGGCCTGAAGCTGGTGGCGACGACCTGGTATCAGGTGATCGCGGAGCTTCCCGTGATCTCGACCGGGGTGGCCTACCTGCCGGTGCCGATCGGCGGCGCGATCGTCGCGCTGTTCGTGGTCGAGCGCATCTGGACCGGTCGGTTCTTCGAGCAGCCGAGCTCGTCGAGCATCTCAGCGGTGACGACCCAGTAGCCCGCCATGGATGTCCTCGTCCTCGTCGGCGCCTTTACAGTCCTTTGCTTCATGGGGATCCCGGTCGCCTACGCCCTCGGGCTGGCTGCGATCCTCGCCGCCCTGCACATGGGCCTGCCGCTCGAAGCGATCATGATCAAGGTGTCCGACGGCACCGACGACTTCGCACTGCTCGCGATCCCGTTCTTCATCCTGGCTGGTGCGATCATGGCCGAGGGCGGCATGGCCGAGAGGCTCGTCAATCTCGCCAAGATCTTCGTCGGCTTCGTCAGGGGTGGGCTCGCACTCGTCAACATCCTCGCCTCGACCTTCTTCGGCTGCATCTCGGGCTCCTCCGTTGCCGACACCGCATCGATCGGATCGGTGATGATCCCGCAGATGGTCAAGAACGGCTATCCGCGGCTGTTCGCCGTCAACGTCACCATCTCCGGCTCGCTGCAGCCGCTGCTCATTCCGCCGTCGCACAACGCCGTCATCTACTCGCTGGCCGCCGGCGGCTCGATCTCGATCGCGCACCTGTTCCTGGCGGGCGTGATCCCGGGTGTGCTGCTCGGGGTGTCGCTGATGAGCCTGTGCCTCATCATCGCGCACCGGCAGAACTTCCCGAAGGGCGAGGTGATCCCGCTGCGCAAGGCGCTCAGAATTGCGGTCGAGGCGTTCTGGGGCCTGCTTACCGTCTTCATCATCCTCGGCGGCATCATCTCCGGCATTTTCACGCCGACGGAGTCGGCGGCGGTTGCCTGCGTCTATGCCTTCCTGGTGACGATGTTTGTCTATCGCGACTACAAGTGGCGCGAGGTTCCGATGATGATCGGGCGCGTCGTCCGCACCACCGGTATGGT
>JBIOVC010000573.1:0-5104 GCA_044867545.1 Hyphomicrobiaceae bacterium
AGGCAGAGCCCAGAACCACGAATCCAAGGATCAGGACCGCGAACACTGCCGGACCATCTCCCGTATCGACGAACTTGAAGTCGAGTCCGCAGCGCTCGCAGTGGTCGCGGACAACGAGGGTCAGCCCAGGCTCGAACAGCGCGCCCTGCCCGCAGCGCGGGCAGCGGCAGAGTAGCCCCGCGCGCAGTGCCGATACCGGTGAGAGGGGAGCCGCGTTCATCGCGCGATATATGCAGCGGGCGAGCGGGGCGGACAAGCCGGAACCGCTGCGGTGAATTCGCCGGGCGACACGCACACGTCGCAAGGGACCATCGCTACCAGATGAAGTCGGAAGTGCAGATCATCGCCTCCCCGGCCACCTTTGCAGCATCGAGCGGCCAGCGGAGCTGGGGCACGGCGATCACCGTCCCGGCCCTGACGAAGGCCGGCAATGTGGCCGCAGCCCGTGCCGGCAGCCCGGCATTGCCTCCGATCAAGGCGGCAAATGCCGAATGGCCCTCCGGTCCAAGTGCACGAACCTCGACCGGTCCTTCCTGTCGTGACGACAGGTGGACAACGAACCGGCGGTCCCAGACCGCCCGCTCGCCCGGCGCCAGCGTGATCTGCGGCAGCCCCGCCCGTCCAGGCTCGCGCAAGACCCGGATTTCTTGGCGGTGCCGGGCGATGACGCACCCGCCAAGCGTCGAGCTCTTCCATCCTGTGTTGGCGATCCGTTCGGCGAGCGCCTCGATCTTGGCAAGCCGCGGCGGCTCTGCCTGCCCGCCGAAGGCCCTGAGCAACCGGGCAAGCATCCGCACCCGCAACTCGATAGGTCCGCTCTGGAAAGCGTGCAGGTCGAAGCTCGCGTATGCGCCACCGTTGATATCGAGGCCGGCCGAGCGCCCAAAGCCCGCCGCTGCCTGGTCCAGCGCCCCCCGCGCCCGCTGCAATCGGCCGACGCTCTCGGAGATCCGCTCAGCGGTGATCCCGAGCCTCTCCAGCTCGAGCATCGCCTTTCTGATGCGGACGCGCTCGAACTCGGTCCGCTGGTTGCTCGGGTCCTCGATCCAGCCGAGCCCGTGCGCCTCGAGCATCGCAAGCAGCCGCGCCTTCGGAACACCGAGAAGCGGCCGCAGGATGCGCAGGCTCGGGGCTCCAGGTTCAAACGGACGCGCCGCCGCCATGCCAGAGAGCCCGTCGAGCCCGCTGCCGCGTGCGAGCCGCATCAGAAAGGTCTCGGCCTGGTCGTCGAGATGATGCGCCGTTACCACCGCGCCGCCCCGCCCCTCGGCGAGCCTCAGGCAGCGCTCACAAAGCAGCCGATAGCGCGCTTCGCGTGCCGCCTCCTGAACCCCCGAGCGCGGCTTCTCCCCGCCCCAGACGAGTGTCTCGTGGCGCAGCCCGGCTTTCTTTGCCTGTCGGGCTACCCAGCGCGCCTCTTGCGCCGATTGGGCCCGCAACCCGTGATCGACCGTCGCCACCAGCACGTCCGGCCTGGGATGGGCCCGCCGCAAGAGCCATCGGGCAACGAGATGCATGAGGGCCATGCTGTCCGGCCCGCCGGATACGGCCAGAACGAGGGATGAGGCATCCTGAAGCGGAGCAAGCAGGTCCGCCAGATCTGCGTCGGCAATCGGCCCCGACCCGCTGGCAGACCCCTGTTTCATCGGTCAACGGCAGCCGACGCGCTGCCGCTCGCTCTGAACACGATCGCGAACATGCGCCGGCGGGCTCGGATA
Source organism: Hyphomicrobiaceae bacterium (assembly GCA_044867545.1). Classification (GTDB taxonomy): domain Bacteria; phylum Pseudomonadota; class Alphaproteobacteria; order Rhizobiales; family Hyphomicrobiaceae; genus DATLZB01. The sequence continues at coordinate 1,719 of JBIOVC010000573.1, forward strand.
CCGCACGCCGAGCTCGGAGTAGGCCTGGCAGGCTGCATCGCGCTGCCCGAGCCGGTCGAGTGACATCGCGAGCTTCAGCATGCTGTCCGGGCCCTTGGCGCTCCTCGGATAGGACCGAGAGCTCTTGAGGAAAGCGCTTGCCGCCGCCTTGTACTGACCCTGCACGAAATGGGTCTCACCCAGCCAGTACTGCGCATTGGCAGCAAGCTCGTCGTTGGGATAGCGCTTGAGAAATTCGTCGAAGCTCGATTCCGCCGCCGGATAGTTTTGTTGCATGAGCAGGCCGTAAGCCCGCTCGTAGAGTTGCTTGGGATTGCCCGCCGCCGGAGCATCGAGCGGCATCGTTTCCGCGGCATCGCTCGACGGGTTGGTGCCCAACATCTCACCGATGGGATCGCCCCCACCCGGCGTGACAATGGTGGTACCGAATCCGCCCGGCCTCGGCGCAGCCGCCACAGGCGCACCGCCACTCATCGCCCGAACCTGATCGGAGAGCTGCTCGATCTGTGCGGTCAGCGCCCGCACCTGCGTCTCGAGCGCTGCGATCCTACCGGTATCCTCTCCCGGCGGTGCGAAGGCCGGACGACCGGAAATCGCGGCTGGCGACTGGGGAGCACCTCCCGCTTTGGCGAGCGAATCGAGCGTCCCGACGATGATCTGAAGGTCGACGAACTGCTCTTCGAGCTGCTCGACCCGTCGCACGAGCTCGTTGTCCCCAGAGCCCTGGGCAGGCTGAGCCGGCGCCGCTTCATTGGTCTGCTTCTGCGGCGTCAGCACGCGAGGGGGCGTCGGCGTCTGTTGCGGCCTCTGCTGAGCTTGCGCTGTGACAGCCAACGACAGCCCGGCCGCCAACAGCACGGCCACGGCGGCGACTCTAGTGATTCTGGAGGACATACACCGGCTTTCCATCACTCGGACCTGCGGCCGCTCGCGCCAACTCCGGTAGCGTCAATGCCGCTACGCTGCCAAATGGAAGCGCGGCCTGCAATCCATGAACTGAGCTGCCCGCCGTGCCGCCGCGACAAGCCGCCCTTCGATCAGCTCGGGGCTCGGCTGCCGGTTTGGCTGACGCGATTGTTGAGCACCGTCTGCGCCCGCCGGTTCTGCGACCAGCAGGAGATATCGTTGCAGACCGCGACCGGCCGCTCCTTGCCGTACGAGATCGTGCGGATGCGCTGAGCCGAGATGCCCGTCCGCACCAGGAACTCACGCACCGTAGTCGCCCTGCGCGCACCGAGTGCGATGTTGTATTCGCGCGTGCCCCGCTCGTCGGCATGGCCCTCGATCGTGATCGTGTACTGGGAATACTGTTGCAGCCACCTCGCTTGGTTCCCGAGCACCTGCTGGGCCTCGGGCGTCAGATCCGAGCTGTCGGTCGTGAAATAGACGATGTCGCCGACGTTCTGCACGAAGTCGCGCTGCGTTCCGGGCGTCGCGGGTCCCCGCGCGTTGGGACCGAGGTTGCCGTCGGGTTGAAGCTCGTTGCTAGCGCAGCCGCCCACTATGAGCATCAGCGCCACCGCGACTGCGATGCAGCCCCGGCGTGGGAATCGATTGGCAGCTTCCATCGCTAACCCCACGGGTCTCGTTCGCTGTCCTGTGGCGCCGACCGCCACTACGCGCCGCTTGTGCCCCGAGTCGGTGCTCGGCCTCTAGTGCCGCGATCGCGCAAAAATGTGACCAGGACTAGGCAGGCGCTCCGACAATCCGGAAATCCCTCATCCAGCTCGATCGCGGGATGATCATCCAGAATGCCGTCGGCTGCAATCCGCCGCCACGATCACTCGTCGGGGCTCGGACGCGTCATACGCAAGACCACCAAAAAGGACAAGGCCGACCACCTGTCGCTCATAGGCTAGGGCGATACGGCCTTGAAACCTGTGCCGCACGAAGGACGTGCGGTAGAAGTACAGAATTCCGACTAGCGAACGATCTGCTCCGCAGCCGGAACCTCAGCGCCGAGCTTCATCGGCGTAGCTGCTACTTCCCTGCGGCACGCCCCCAAGGCAACCGCAGCGATCACCGCAGCAATAACGATAGCGCCCTTCATGTCTTCTCTCCTATTTCGTCCCGGTTGCCGAACTTAGCGGGCGATCTCGATCGCCGCCGGAACCTCTGCGCCCAGTTTCATCGGCGTAGCCGCTACTTCCCGACGGCAGGCGCCCAGCGCCACCGCCGCGATGACGGCCGTCACAACGATTACGCCTTTCACTGCCTGCATGATCTGCTCTCCTCACAATCTTCGGCAACCGCCACCTTTTGGGTACCGATGCGGCCCTCGTAGATCAAGGACAGAGGCCCGTTGGTGGCCCTTTTCCCACCTCGTTGGTGCGGATTTGCCACTGGAGTATGTCCCGGCACCCGGCTCTGAACGAACGCGGCTACGAGCTTCTGGTGCCTGAGGGCCGCCGATCAGCTCTTTCCACGATTGTCAGGCGAGCACCGGCGCAGAATGACGCCTCTCGGTTGCGGAACAATTAACGGGTGTATCATCCCCGGAGCGGAGACCATGCCGGATCGGATGCGAACGACGGCGTCGTCACCTCGCGCTCATTGTACCCCGTGAGATCGATCGAATAGAGCCGCGGACCTCCCTGCGGACCGGGCTGCTCCCGGAAAAACATGAGAACTCGGCCGTTTGGCGCCCAGGTGGGTCCTTCGTTGTGGAACCCTTCCGTAAGGATTCGCTCGCCTGACCCGTCGGGCTTGATGACGCCGATCAGAAACCGGCCGATCAACTGTTTGGTGAAGGCAATGTAATCCCCACGCGGCGACCAGACCGGCGTCGAGTAGCGCCCATCGCCGAGACTGATTCGGCGCGGCGCGGAGCCGTCGCTGCTCATGACGTAGAGCTGCTGATTGCCGTCCCGGTCGGACTCGAACACGATCTGGCTGCCGTTCGGTGCGTAGCAGGGCCCCGTGTCGATAGCGCTGGTCTGCGTGAGCTGGCGCGAGCGCCGTGACCTGAGGTCCATCTCGACGATGCTCGATGCACCGCCCTGCTGGAAGCTCATCACGATTCGCTGCCCGTCGGGCGAGAACCGCGGTGCGAACGTCATGCCCGGCATGTCGCCCACGACCTCGCGCTCGCCGCTGTCGAGCCGCATCAGCACGACACGCGGCTGCTCGTTGGCGTAGGTCATGAACGTGATGTCCTGATTCGTCGGACTGAAGCGCGGCGTCAGCACCAGTTCCTGGCCCTGCGTCAGCAACCGCAGGTTGGCGCCGTCCTGATCCATGATCGCAAGGCGCTTCAACCGCTTGTCCTTGGGGCCGGTCTCATCGACGAAAACGACTCGCGTGTCGAAGTAGCCCTTCTCGAGCGTGAACTTCTCATAGACCTGGTCGGCGACGAGATGACCGAGCCGGCGCCAGCTCGCCCCCGG
>JBIOVC010000574.1:0-3933 GCA_044867545.1 Hyphomicrobiaceae bacterium
ATGCCGCCCAGCGACATGATGTTGGAGGAGATCCCCAGCCAATGCATGAGGACGTAGGCGACCAGGATGCCGAGCGGCAGCGTGACGATGGCCACGAAGGCGCTGCGCACGTGCAGCAGGAACACGACACAGACGAGGGCGACGATCACGCTCTCCTCGATAAGAGTCGTCTTCAGCGTATTGATTGCGCGATGGATGAGATCGGAGCGGTCGTAGACCGGGACGATCTTCGTTCCCTCCGGCAGGCTCGGCAGGATCTCGGCGAGGCGCGCCTTGACGTTCTCGATCACCGACAGGGCGTTCTGGCCGTAGCGCTGGACGGCGATGCCCGAGACCACTTCGCCCTCGCCGTTGAGCTCGGCGACGCCGCGCCGCTCGTCGGGGGCCAGCTCGACGCGGGCCACGTCGCGCACGAGGACGGGCGCGCCGCCTTCAGACTTGAGAACGATCTGCTCGATATCCGCGATGCCGCGCAGATAGCCGCGCCCGCGCACCATGAACTCGGCTTCCGCCATCTCGACCACGCGCCCGCCCACGTCCATGTTGGAGGCGCGGATGGCGCTGCGCACCTTGTCGAGCGAGATGTCGAACGCCTTGAGCCGGCGTGGATCGACCACCACGCTGTACTGCTTGACGAAGCCGCCCAGGCTCGCGACCTCGGCCACGCCCTCGGCCCTGGCGACGGCAAACCGCACCTGCCAGTCCTGGGTTGAGCGCAGCTCGGCGAGCGAGCGCTTGTCGGCCGTGAGGGCGTACTGGTAGACCCAGCCGACGCCGGTCGCGTCGGGGCCGAGCGAGGGCGTTACGCCGGTAGGAAGAATGCGCGCCGCTGCCGAGAGGTACTCCAGCACGCGCGAGCGCGCCCAGTAGATGTCGGTGCCGTCCTCGAAGATGACGTAGACGAACGACACCCCGAAAAAGGAGAACCCGCGCACCACCCGCGCCTTCGGCACCGACAGCATGGCCGTGGACAGCGGATAGGTAACCTGGTCCTCGATCACCTGCGGCGCCTGGCCGGAATACTCGGTGTAGATGATGACCTGCGTGTCCGACAGGTCGGGGATGGCGTCGAGCGGCACGTGGCGCAGGGCATAGACGCCCGCGCCCGCCGCGAGAACGGCCGCGATGAGGACCAGCACGAGGTTCTTGGCGGACCAGCGGATCAGCGCCGCGATCATTTCTTGCTCTCCGGCGCTAGGGCTGGCGTCGGCCCGTCGGCAGTGAAGCTCTTGAGCGCGGCCCGCAGGTTACTCTCCGCCTCGATCAGGAAATTGGCCGTCACCACCACCTTCTCGCCCGCCTTGAGGCCGTCGCGGATCTCGATGAAGCCATCGCTCCTGAGGCCCAACTTCACGGGTCTCGGCTCGAACAGGCCTTCGCCGCGCTCGACGATCGCCACCTGACGGTTGCCGCTGTCGATGACGGCTGAAACCGGCACCGTCAGCCGCTTCGGCTCGCCGGCCGTAGTGTCGATCTCCGCATCGGCGTACATCTCGTGCTTGATGCGGTGCTCGGGGTTCTTCACCTCGATGCGCACCTTGCCCGTGCGGGTGCGCGGGTCGAGCTCGTGCAGCACGAAGGTCACCTGGCCGTCGAACGGCTGGTCCGGGAACGCCCGGAAGGCGATCTTAGCCGGGTTGCCGATACGGACCTGGCCGATGTCCTGCTCGGCCACATCGGCGATGACCCAGATGCTCGTGAGGTCCGCAAGGCGGTAGAGCTCCTCGCCAGCCCTGACCATCTGACCGGAGATCGCCTTCTTCTCCATGACGACGCCGGTGACGGGCGCGGGCCAGTCGATGCTCATCAAGGGCGTAGGGCTCGCGCGGATCTGATTGAGCACGCTCTCGGGCAGGCCCAGGTTCCTGAGCTTCTGCAGTCCGGCCGGCTCCGCGCCGCCGCGCGGTCCCGGCGCGGGCGCCGGGCCGATCCCGGAGATGCGGAGGTCGATCTGGGCGCTCACCACCTGGGGGCTGTAGAAGCGGAACAGGCGCTCGCCGGCCTTCACGTGCTTGCCGGTCTCGTTCACGTACAGCTCCTCGACGAAGGCATCGGCCCTGAGGGTCACCGACCAGAGCGTGCGCTCGTCGGGCTTGGAGATGGCCGGCGCCCGAATGGGGCGCGCGATGCGCCGCATCTCGGCAGCTTCGGTGCGCACGCCGGAGCGCTGCACCTTGTCGAGGCTCACCCTGATGGTCGAGCCGTTCTCCTCCTCGCCTTCGTAGACGGGGATGTAGTCCATCCCCATCCAGTCCTTCTTGGGCACCGCAGAGGTGTCGGGCAGCCCCATGGGGTTGCGGTAGTAGAGGACCTTGCGCTTGCCGCTCTTGGCGTCCGCGCTCTCTTTGGGCTTGGCCCCCTTGAAGTCCGCCTCCTGGTCCTCGTAGACGGGCACGTAGTCGCGTCCGTCGGGCGTCGTCTTGGGCGTCGGAGAGAAATCCGAGGCGCCGTCCGGATGCTTCCAATAGAGGATGGTGCGCTGTTCCGGCGCCGCCTCGGCCGCCGCGGACTTCTCGCCAGCGACCAGAAGCGAGATGGCGTGCCAGCTTGGCCACTGCCCGGAACCGAGCCGGTAGCCGCCGGCAACGCCTGAGAGGATCGCCGCGATGGCGACCCCCCAGAGCATGATCTTGCGCATGGCCGCCTACTTCGCCTTGAAGACGACGGTGCCTTCGATGGTGTCGCTCTCGCCCGGCACCTTGGCCATCAGCTTGAGCGCCCACCGACCCGCCATGGTCAGGTCGGCCTTGAACCGGTAGATGCCGGGCTCCTTGGCAGGCTCAGTGGCGAGCTTGGCGGTCATCTCGCCCATGGCGTCGGGCGACATGTCGAGGCGGGTGCGGAAGATGACGGCGCCCTCGACCGGCTTGCCGCTGGGCTTGTGTGTCAGCTTTACCGCGAGTTGGCTGCCGCTGCCGTTCTTGACGTCCACGGCGACGGGCTCGAAGACGTAGTCGTTCTTGCCTGCCAACGCAGACGTGGCGACAAGCGCTGTCGCAAGGCCTGCGGCAGCCGCAAGCGCACGGAATTTCACAGTCATTGGGTTTGATCCTTCTCGAACGGGATTGGGTGCACGCCGGCGGATGCCGCGCGCAGCTTCATGCCGCGACCCGCCTCCGGGCGGCCGCGGTCAGCGTCGAGGGATCAGGCTCGGGGTGGAGGGGGAGATGGTCGTACCTGCCAGCCGATCGGCGTTGGCGGATTGGTCGCGAGAACGACCATGTCCAGGGGCGCCGCCACGACAGGCAGAACCGCGACCACGCCGGTCAGCTTGCAGCACTTGCTGCCGTCGCCGGTGCACTTCGTGTAATCTCGATCTTGATCCTGGCAGTCCGGGCAGCCGGCTTTGCCGCTGAGGGTGTGGGGCCCCTTCTCGTGATCCTGGGTCTTGCCATGGCAGTCGTGCTTAGCCGCCACGGCAGAGGTTGCAGCTTGTGCCCCCGCGCTCGCGAGCAACGTTGCCGCAACGGGTGCAACGGCGACGGCCAGCGCGATCAGACATGCCAGGACGGTGCGAAATTTGCCCATGGTCCACCTAGTCGCTGCCACTCTTGGCACAGCCCGGCAACAAGTCAACACACGTCGTCGTAACAAACCGACTTGTATGGTCGACGTTCTCACTTTTGGTCGGGTATCGTAAGCACTGCGTCCTGATCGTCGACGACAAAGACCGCGAGGATCCTGGCGGGCTTCGTCGCGCTCGCGTTCGCACTGACGACGTGATGGTCGCCGGGCAGTTCCGTCCAGTTCTCGCCGGCGCGGTAGGTTTTTTCCGGTCGGTCGTTGACCTTGCTGCGGACCTCTCCCTCGATAACGGTTGCGTAGATGAACGCCGACTTCGCGTGCGTATGCGAAGCCGAGTAGCCGCCAGGCCCGTACTCGACCAGAACTCCCTTGACGCTCTTGCCGGGAATTCCCGGCAGAGCGTGCTGG
>JBIOVC010000575.1:0-5457 GCA_044867545.1 Hyphomicrobiaceae bacterium
CTGGCCTTCTACAACTCGGGGATCATGCCGAACGAGCTCGTGTTCACGCTGGTGATCAGCCAGTTCATCGCCAAGACCGGCGTCGAGATCGCATTCCTGCCGATCACCTATCGCATTGTCGCGTTCCTGAAGCGGGCGGAGCACGAGGACTATTACGACCGCAACACCGACTTCAACCCGTTCCATGTCCAGACGTGAGTGCCCATGACCTTCGAGCCGCCGACCCCGATCCATCGCATCTTCGATGAGGACAAGGCACGCGACTTCTATGTCGGGTTCCTGGGCTTTGCCGTCGAGTGGGAGCACCGCTTCGAGACCGGCACGCCGATCTATATGCAGATCCGCCTCGGCGAAGCGCGGCTGCACCTGTCGGAGCATTTCGGCGACGCCACGCCGGGCTCCGCGCTGCGCATCAAATGCGATGACGTCGATGCCTACTGCGCGGCGCTCAACGCCAAGGGCTACAAGTACTCCCGGCCCGGGGCCCAGGACATGCCCTGGGGCACACGCGACACCACGATTGCGGACCCGTTCGGCAACCGCCTGACGTTCTGGTCGGACACGGCCAAGTCCAGCTGTAGGTCGGGCTGAGCCTTTCGCGAAGCCCGACAACGACGCAGACAGTCGCGACGTGTTGTCGGGCTTCCGCCGGGTCGGGCCCGGCGTCAGCGCCGACCTGCGAAACACCGCTCAATATGTCAGCGCGGCCCGGATGGCGGAGAGCTCCGCCTTGGGATCGGCGTAGGACTCGTAGAACTGGTTGGAGCGGCGGTACCAGTATCGCGCGTTCTCCGGATCGCCCTCGATCTTGTGGAGCGCGGCGTGCAGCCAGCAGGCGGTGGCGTCCGTCTCGTGCTTTTGGACGATCGCGTGTGCGCCATCCCAGTTCCCGGCGAACGCCAGATCGACCGCGAGGGTCAGCTCCGGCCGGATTGCCATGCCTCCCATCCCTTTCTCCTGAGATCGCAGGACGGACAGTGGTTGCAGCCGTATCCCCACGCGTACCGGCGGGTTCTGACGCCAAGGTAGCACGTATGCGTCTCCTCCACGATCAGCTCGATCAGCGGGGGTCCGCCGATCTCCTGGGCGAGCTTCCAGGTATCCGCCTTGTCGACCCACATCAGCGGTGTCTCGATCGTGAACTCCTTTGCCATGCCGAGCGAGAGCGCCTTCTGAAGGGACTGCAGCGTGCTGTGGCGGCAGTCCGGGTAACCCGAGTAGTCGGTCTCGCACATGCCGCCGACCAGCGTGGCGATGTCGCGGCGGTAGGCGAGTGCCGCCGCATAGGTGAAGAACAGCAGGTTGCGGCCGGGCACGAACGTGGATGGCAGACGGCCCGGAGGGGCCTCGATCGAGGCGTCCCGCGTCAGCGCAGTGACGCTGATCGCACCGAGCGTGGTGAGATCGAGGACGTGATCGGCGCCGAGGCGTGCGCCCCATATCGGAAAGCGGAGCCGGAAAGCGTCGAGGATTTTTTGACGCGACTCGAGCTCGATGCGGTGACGCTGGCCATAGTCGAAGCCGATCGTCTCGACGATTTCGAAACGCTCGAGCGCCCAGGCTAGGCAGACCGTCGAGTCTTGCCCGCCGGAGAGCAACACCAGCGCACTGGTGCCTTCCATGGCTAGAGACACTTTCCGTGGTGCGAAGCGCCGGCCTCGAGGACTGGCGGGATCATCGGCAATACGGTCTGCCGAGCCTCCGCCCAACGTGGTTCATCCAACTGCGTAACTCTAACCATTCTTCGACCGGCCGTGTACCTGCGCGCTCGGAACAACAGTGTTTCCAGCGGCGTTACAGGCTCTTGCCGTCGAAGGGCGTGAGCGTCAATGCGTCAATGTCGACGCCGTCGAGGCAGCGGGCGTTGATGGCAACCACCTCCTTGCCACTCGGAGCTCGTCCGCGTGCGAACGATTCCACCCCGCAGGTCGAGCAGAACAGGTGATGGATGACTTTCCTGTTGAACTGGTAGTCGGTGAACGCATCCTCCCCAGACAGGAGCTTGAACTGGGACTGGTCGACGAACGTGAACAAGACGCCCGCCTTCGAGCAGATCGAGCAGTTGCAGGACGCGACTCGGGCGAGGTCGGTCGTCACCTCGTACCGCACCTTGCCGCAGTGGCACCCGCCGGTAAGCTTGCACACGTCTGCCATGCCGTCCCCTCGTCGCACTTTTCGGCGGCGGAGAGACCCGCTACAACGCCGCCACCCGCGCTAGACTTGCGCCATAATGCGCGGCCAACGACAACACCGCAATGAAGGCCGCCCCATGACCGCCATCGTCGACATCATCGGCCGCCAGATCCTCGACAGCCGTGGCAACCCCACCGTCGAAGTCGACGTCGTGCTGGAGGACGGCTCGATGGGCCGCGCCGCCGTGCCCTCCGGGGCCTCAACGGGAGCCCATGAAGCGGTGGAGCTCCGCGATGGCGACAAGCAGCGCTACCTCGGTAAAGGCGTGCTGAAGGCGGTCGCTGCCGTCAACGGCGAGATCTCCGACGCACTTTGCGGCATGGAGGCCGAGGATCAGCGGCGCATCGATGCGGCGCTGATACAACTGGACGGCACTCGGAACAAGGGCCGGCTCGGTGCGAACGCGGTGCTCGGCGTGTCGCTCGCGGTCGCCAAGGCCGCAGCCGACGCCACCACCTTGCCGCTCTATCGCTACCTCGGCGGCACCGGCGCGCACGTGCTGCCCGTTCCTATGATGAACATTATCAACGGCGGCCGCCACGCCGACAACCCGATCGACATCCAGGAATTCATGATCATGCCGGTCGCCGCGCCGACTTGCAGCGACGCGATCCGCATCGGCGCAGAGGTGTTCCACACCCTCCGTAAGAAGCTGAGCGACGCCAGCCACGCGACCAACGTCGGCGACGAGGGGGGCTTCGCGCCGAACTTGAAGTCGGCCGACGAGGCCATCGGCTTCATCATGCAGTCGATCGAGGCGGTGGGCTTGAAGCCCGGCGATGATGTGATGCTTGCGCTGGACTGCGCAGCAACCGAGTTCTACGAGGGCGGAAAGTACAAGATGTCCGGCGAAGGCAAGACCCTCGACAGTCAGGGCATGGCCCGCTACCTCGCCGACCTCGTCAAGCGCTTCCCCATCGTTTCGATCGAGGACGGCATGGCGGAGGACGACTGGCAGGGCTGGAAGCTCCTGACCGACGAGATCGGCAAGCGCTGCCAGCTCGTCGGCGACGATCTGTTCGTCACCAGCACCGAGCGGCTTGCCCGCGGCATCGATCAGGGCATCGCCAACTCGATCCTCGTCAAGGTTAATCAGATCGGCTCGCTGTCGGAGACGCTCGACGCCGTCGCCATGGCCCAGAACGCTTCGTACACTGTCGTCATCTCGCATCGCTCGGGCGAGACCGAGGATGCGACCATCGCCGACCTTGCGGTCGCCACCAACGCCGGACAGATCAAGACCGGGGCCCTGTCGCGGTCCGACCGGCTCGCCAAGTACAACCAGCTCATCCGCATCGAGGAGGAGCTGGGCGACGTCGCCCGCTACGCCGGGCGCAGCGTGCTGCGGAAGAGGTAGGGGCGTCGCCCCCGACCGTCCGCCGGCGGAACGATCTTTTACCTGGCCTTAAGCGCGCTCGGGTAACCATGCCGCCGTTGGTCAGTTGGAAGACAACCCCGTCAGTGTCCGGTGCTGCGTTACCACCCACATGATCGGCGAGCACGAAGGCCGCGGCATGCCCTCCTGGTGTTGCTTGGCTGTCTGGCCGTTTCGGCATACTTCGTTCACTACACGATCAACGGTACGCACGGCCTCGCGGCGCGTTCGCGACTGATCGAGCGCTCCAGCATTCTGAAGCACGAGATCGCGAGCCTCGAGGCCGTGCGCCGCCGGTTGCGCCGCGACGTCGACTTGCTTGGCAGCAATCCTCCCCATCCCGATCTCGTCGAGGAGCTTGCCCGCTCGGTCCTTGGCTTTGCCCGGCCGGGCGATGTGCTGCTCGCCGACCGCGCCGGCCGTCCTGGCGCCCGGGCGCTCGCCCAGGCCGGCGCTGCGGCCGATTGACATCCAACGTTCGTGATTTCCGCATAGCTTCCCATCCGCGTGGGCGCTCTCCGCCGCTGGAAATGCCGACTTCGCTCGTGTAATTCTCTCGCTCCGAGACTCCCAATCGAATTCCCCAACAGCGAGGAGGGCCTATGGCAGCCAAACCCAAGCGGGCCACGCGCAGCCGGGCGGCTTCGACCGCCGCCGCGCAGCGCCGTAGCGCGCCGCTGGCGGCCGTATCAACGCCCGTGGTGCCCGAGTTCTCCCACACCGAGGAGCTTCAGGCCTACCGCGAGATGCTGCTCATCCGCCGTTTCGAGGAGAAGGCGGGCCAGCTCTACGGCATGGGCTTCATCGGCGGCTTCTGCCACCTCTATATCGGCCAGGAGGCGGTAGTGGTCGGGCTGCAGATGACGGCCAAGCCCGGCGACCAGGTGATCACCACCTACCGCGACCACGGCCACATGCTGGCGACCGGCATGGACCCCAAGGGCGTGATGGCCGAGCTGACCGGCCGGCGCAACGGCTACTCGAAGGGCAAGGGCGGCTCGATGCACATGTTCTCCAAGGAGAAGCACTTCTATGGAGGGCACGGCATCGTCGGCGCCAACGTGCCGCTTGGAGCAGGCCTCGCCTTCGCCAACCGCTATCGCGGCAACGGCAACGTCGCCTGGTGCTACTTCGGTGACGGCGCCGCCAACCAGGGCCAGGTCTACGAGACCTTCAACATGTCGAAGCTCTGGCACCTGCCGGTGGTCTTCGTGATCGAGAACAACAAGTACGCGATGGGCACCTCGATCGAGCGCTCCGCCGCCACGATCGACTTCTCCCAGCGCGGGCGCTCCTTCGACATTCCCGGCGAGCAGGTCGACGGCATGGACGTGCGCGCGGTGAAGGCGGCCGGCGAACGGATCGGCAAACGCGTGCGCGCGGGTGAGGGTCCCTACATCGTCGAGATGCTGACCTACCGCTACCGCGGCCACTCGATGTCCGACCCGGCGAAGTACCGCACCCGCGAGGAGGTGGACAAGGTCCGTGAGGAGCGCGATCCGATCGAGCGCGTGCGCGCGCGGATCCTGGAGCGCAAGCTCGCTGGCGAGGACGAATTGAAGAAGATCGACGCCGAGACTCGCCAAAGGGTCAACGCCGCCGCCGAGTTCGCCCAGAACGACCCGGAGCCTGACACCAGCGAGCTTTGGACCGACGTGGTGCTCTAAAGGGAGGCCCATGAGGGATCGACGGCGCGCCTTGATTGCTGCCCAGTGCATGCCGAAAAGCCGTAACGGCATCACCCCGACCGCCAAGCGGCGTGACGAGTATCGAGAGGAAACTGCCGGACCATGTCCATCCAGATCCTGATGCCTGCCCTGTCGCCCACCATGGAGGAGGGCAAGCTCGCCAAGTGGCTGGTGAAGGAAGGCGACGACATCAAGTCGGGC